>NZ_JAALEF010000496.1:0-1693 GCF_014145245.1 Dietzia sp. B44
CATCTCATCGGTGGATCCAGGCTAAGCGAATTGGGGTAGCGGCACCAGCGCCCGGCACACCGACCCGTCTCTGCGTGCACAACAAGCTAGAGAAGCACCAGTAGCGTGCTTGTCTACCGTTACTAGATTAACTAAGCTAGCACCGCTAGCTAGCCAAACGTTGATAGTTATGGCTGCTCCGCGAGCCTTCGTTACGTCACTATCTATCAGGGTTAGCCTCGCTAGCACTACGACGCGAACTACCCAGCGATTATCCGAGGGAACGTAACCGTCCAGCCAACCTAGCGAGCACCTGTGGTTGGCCGCCACTTCGAGAGGAACGCGCATGGTCCGCAAGTTAGCGCTCTGCAATCAGAAGGGCGGCGTCGGCAAAACTGCAACGACGCTCGGCCTGGCTAGTGCACTGAGCGATCAGGGACGCAATGTTCTGATTGTGGACGTCGACCCTCAGGGGAACTCCACCACTGGGCTCGGTGTCGAAATCACGGACGACATGATGACGACGTTCGACCTCATGAACCGAACCGCTGCGGGAGCTGCAGCCAATGCCGTCATCGCAACCCCTTGGGACAGGGTTGACCTCATCCCATCCAACGAAGCATTGGCCAACATCGAGTCGGACGGAGCCAACGATTTGATCTTCCGCCTCGACATCGCGTTCGAGGGGCTCGACCTCTCGGTCTACGACGCGGTCCTCTTCGATTGTCCACCGTCACTGGGGAAGTTGCTCTTTGCCGTGTTGTGCGCAGCCGACGGGGTCATTGCCATCACCGAGCCAACCATCGACAGTGTCCGGGGGATCGAAAACCTTCAGGAAACGATCCGCAATGTCCAGAGACGACCCAACCCCCAACTCGTGCTCGAGAAAATTGTCCTTAGCCGTAAGCGGGCCACCGGCGAACACCGATTCCGCGAGAGCGAGTTGCGTGAGACCTACGGAGAACTGGTCGCGAAGACCGCCATTCCGGAACTGACCGCCCGCCAGGACGCGCATAGCACTCACACGCCGATCCACAGGTTCACTGGCGGCAAGGCGTTAGCTCTCCAGGTCGCTTACACGGATCTACTTTCCGAGCTGGTAATCACCGAAGGGACTGCAGCATGAGCGTCCAGCGTGAACCCGCAATCCGACGAACTACCCACCCCGCAGCGGACTTGCCCGAGCGACCTACCCCGACTCCCGCGCCGCTGTCCGCCCCACAGACAAACCAGCCCGCCGCGCGGGGGGAGGAGCGACTGACGGAGCAGCACAATGTCCGGTTGCGCCCATCAACGAAAGCACGGCTACTCCGCGCGGTAGACAAACTGCGCTACGAAACAGGCGACCGCACTATCAGTATCGCGTCCATCACCGACAGCGCCATCGTCGAGTACTTGGAATCACGAGACTGCTGATCAGACATCGACAGGCTTCGGGCTCGAGTTCTGGCCTGCTGCGGTGATCTCGGACAGTGGGCCCTCCTAAAGTGAGGGACCTACCGAAATGAGACCCAGCAGTGAGTGCATCACGCAGGCGGTTCAGCCAGGAGTTCAAGGATGAGCTGTGCCAGGAGGTCATCACGACCTCGAAGACGATCAAGGACGTCGCGGTGGCCTACGGCGTCGGACCTGAAACGTTGCGGAACTGGGTGAACAAATACCGCGAGACCCACGGCGGCACCGAGACTGAGGTGACGCTCGATGAGCGGGCACG
>NZ_JAALEF010000496.1:1837-2342 GCF_014145245.1 Dietzia sp. B44
AGAACGACCCGTCCGAGACCAATCCGCTCTACAAGATGTGCGCCTGGTTGGCCGTCTCGACCTCTGGGTTCTACAACTGGCTCTCGCGCCCGACCTCGGCGACCGCGGCCCGCAGACAGGCGCTGACGGCCAGGGTGAGGCACTTCTTCGCCGCCACCGACGGCACGTACGGGTATCGGCGGATCCACGCTGACCTGGCCGATGAGGGCACTGAGTGCTCCCCGGAGTTGGTGCGGCAGATCATGCGCTCTGAAGGCCTCGTTGCCTGCCAACCGAGACCATTTCGGGTGACCACCGAAGCCGATGCCGACGCGGCGGCCGACATGCCTGACCTGGTGGAACGCGACTTCACCGCCGATCGTGCCGGGGTCAAGTTTGTCGGTGACATTACGTACATCCACACCTGGCAGGGGTTCGTCTATCTGGCGACCGTGATCGACTGCTATTCCAAGAAAGTGGTGGGCTGGTCGATCGCCGATCACATGCGCACCGAGCTGGTCGAGAC
>NZ_JAALEF010000496.1:2352-2658 GCF_014145245.1 Dietzia sp. B44
AAGCGTCTACACCTCGGGCGACTACCGGCGCTTGGTCAAGAATCTGGGGATGCGTTCCTCGATGGGACGAACGGGCGTGTGCTGGGATAACGCGATGGCCGAGTCGTTCTTCTCAGCATTGAAGAACGAACGCGTCTACCGCACCGTTTACGCCACGAAGAGGCAGGCCAGACGCGACGTCATCAGCTACATCGAGGGGTTCTACAACACCCGACGGCGCCATTCAGCGCTCGGCTACAAGCGGCCGAACGAGGTGCACTACGCTGACATCCAGCCGGCGACGGCAGCGTAGAGAAACCATCAACT
>NZ_JAALEF010000496.1:2668-10802 GCF_014145245.1 Dietzia sp. B44
GCGCGGCAGGTCATTCCGGTGCTCGATGGAATCGACCTGATGGAGCTGGTGCTCGTCGACTCACTCATGCCAGCTCAAAAGGACGCCAAACACTAGTTGCAAGCGAGCATGACTCAGGGCCGAGTTCCACGATCGGCTGAAACAGCGGCCTCCGCGCCACACTTGTTACCGCCATTTGTGACGTCGTGAGCGTGTCGCACACATTTCTGACGTCAGCCATGTCAGTTTTGACGTCATGGCGACCACACGTTCTGGGCCTGGCAGGCCAGCCTTGGGGGAGCGGACACGCATGACAGTCCGCGTACCTTCGGATGTTTACGACGCACTTCGGCGTGAAGCCAAGGCGCGCGGCATCTCTATGAACCAGTACGTAGCCGAAGTCGCTGCGGCACACCTCGGCATGCCCAAAGCCGTGTCGCATTTTGACGACCAGGAGGCGATTCCAGCGTGAGGTAGATCAGCTGTGTGACTGAAAACTAAAAATCATGCAGCCCATGAAATGACTGATCCCGGCTCACTGGCGAGTGGGCCGGGATCGAAAGTCAAGAGTTCGAGTTACCGCTCAAACTCGGTGTTGCTCACCAATTAGGAGAGCTGTGCTTCCAAGCACCTCTCAGGGTAGGTCATACCTTCCGGACGGTCCAGTCGATCCGGACGGCGTGTCTTGTTCTGATACCAGCAAAACTGCATCCCATCAGGTCAACACGTGGTGGGAGTCGGTGGCGTGTGTGTGGAGTCCGCGCCCGTATGTGCGGGTCGACCCGCGCAAAGCCCACACCTTCTCGACAACTCGGCGCTTCACCGACGGCGCCCCCGGCCCAGATGTGCCGTACGCGCTGCATCTGACAGACGAAGCCGGCCGTTTCCGCCTGCTTGCTCTGGACTTCGACGCCCATCACGCCGGCTCAACCGCCACTGCCGACCTCGCCGCCTGCACATCCGCTCTCACCGCCGCGGGGATCGAACATCTGGTGTGCTCATCTGGACCCGGCGGGGGATATCACGTCTGGATCCGCCTGAGCACCGCGATCTCACCGACCCGACTAGCGCCAGTAGTGGACGCATTCGCCGCCGCGTGGCCCTCACTTGACCGCGGCCCACTGGCGAACCCGCGCACCGGTTGTGTCCGCGCCCCGGGCTCACCCCACCGCTCCGGCGGAACCTCGGTACCCCTGGGCGACACCGACATTCATCCCGCATCGCTGCGTGCTCTCAAGCGGGCTGTCGAGCAGCTCGGCGCCCACCCTCATCCGGCCGCCGCGGCGAACCCGACGGTTGCCACCCTGCCCGTGCATGTCGATGTCGAAGGCCATCCGCATCTGGCCGGACCACGCCGCCCACTGCCCGCCAAGATCCGCGCCCTCTGCTCAACCCCCATCACCAGCAGCGGGGATGCCTCCGCGATCGGTTGGTCGATCGTGCTCGCGTGCGCACACGCCCGCATGCAGTACCGCGACCTCGCCAGAGCCGCCTTCACCGAGAACTGGCCCGGTCTGGAATTCCTGCGCACCCGCCGCACCGCAGGCGGCCGTACCCCCCGGCTGGACACCGAACAGGAGCTGGCTCGTCAGTGGGCCAAGGCCGTCACTGCCGCCAGCCACGCCACCCGCACCTCGTGCACTGCCAGCCCGGCCCGCCGCACCGCCGAGCGCACCGTCGCCGATCTGATCGCGCGCATGGAGGCCCAGCCCGAGCAGTGGCAGGGCAAAACCGGAGCGCAGAGCCGACTCGTCCTGCTCGCCCTGGCCGCACGCGTCCTCTCGGCAGCCTCCGAGGAGGTCCACTTCTCTGAGCGTGACTGGGCTCTGGCCGCCGGCCTGGTCAGGGACACCGTCGCTGACCGGCTTACCGATCTCGCCGACCGGGGCTGGATCCGCCGCACGCAGCGAGCAGTTGGCCCGTGGGCCGCGACCTGGCGGGTGGCTACCCGCGGGGGCGGGGAGACAGGAAGTGGCGCAGTATTTACTCCAGTCCTAGCGCAGCAACTTCATGAGGAACTGGAATGCGCTCGCGCCGACATCTGGCACGCCCGCCCTCTGGGTGTCCTGGGGATGCGGGTGTGGGACCTGCTCCGGACCGGGCGAGTATCGGTGGGGGAGCTGGCGACACGCTTGGGCGTGTGCGCGGCCACCGTGCGCAGCAAACTCCGTGCCCTGCAGTCCCTCGGTCTATGCACCGCCAGCGGGCGCGCCTACCAGGGGCGCTCCCGCCTAACCCGGGCCGCCGCCGCCGCAGGGGTGACAGGGGCCCACGCCGATCGGGTCCGCCTGTACCGCCTCCAATCGGCGGTATTCGTGTGGTGGTTCACCACCCGCTACCAGGCAGAAGACTCCGACGCGCTTGCCGAATGGGGGAGCTTCCCCAGCCCGGCCGAAGCCGAGCAGGTCCACCCCGTCGATATCGCCCTGGCCTACGGGGCCACCGCGACCGGGCCGCCGGTGGAGGCAACCACCTGGGGGGCAGCAATGGCCGCGCAAGATCGCCACCGCGAGCCAGACCCCGGTAGTTGGTGGGAACTGGTGGCCGCGGCCCGCGCTGCGCTGCCTGCGGCGGACGTGCTGGCCGCGCCCCATCAATGGGCCGCCACTGCCGCCTAACACCTCCAGTTGACCGCCTGCTCGAAGCGGACAAGTCACCAGAGGTCGGGAGAGGAGTCGGTCGTAGGTCCCCAGGGCGATCCGGTCGTCGAGTGGGTGTCCGGGCCGCTTTCTTCCTCTGCGGCCCGGTGGTCGAGGTAGGAGGCAGTGAAGTCGTCCACGTCCACCGAGGGCGCCTGGGCGGTGTCCTCGTCGGGCGAGGTCGTCAGTTCGTCGTGGGTGGCGGTGAGCCAGGCCGCGAGTTCGGCATCGCCAGTAGCGGTTGCCGGTGGGGGAGTGGGCAGAGCGCTTCGGTCTTGACCGGCGGCGGTCACGTGACGCAAGCGGTGGGCGATGACGGCACCGGGGGAGTCCGCGGTTTCGAGGTTCGCTGTGGCCTGCGTCCAGTGTTCGCGTGGGTCGCGGCCGGCTTTTGCCGCGTCGGTCCAGGCTTGGGCGATCGCCGCGTATTGGTCGGGATCTGCCTCGAGCTGGCGACTGTAGAGACGGGGGAGAGCGTCGGTGTATTCGGCCAAAGTGGCGCTGGTGAAGGCGTCGGCGGCCAGGTCGACGCCGTGCCGATACAGCGCTTCCAGACGCGCCGGGTCGGTGGCGTGGTCCATCTCTTCGCGCAGGGCCGCAGTGGCCGAGGCTTGGTGGGTGTCGCGCCGCAGAATGGTCGCCAGAACTTCCGAGGCGGTAGGTGCGTCCCGGTCGCCAGCCGAGTGCATGTGGGCATCTTCCGCCACGAAATCAACGACGGGCTCGCAGACGGCGTAGGCGCGGTTCTCTTGCTTGCCTCGGGTCATGGCGACATAGAGGCCGGCCCGGTCGACGGAGGTGTCCACCACGGCGTGGGTGGTCTCCACGGTGGCGCCCTGGGCTCGGTGGATGGTGGAGGCGTAACCCAGGTGGATGTTGTCTTGCGCGTAGCTGCCGGGTACGAGCATCTGCTCGTCGGTGTTGATATCTTGCACGGCCACCGAGCCGTCGCCTGTGAGGCCGGTGACGGTGAACAGTTGCCCGTTGATGACCCGGCCCAGGTACTTGCGGTCTTCGGTGTAGAGCTTGGCGTTCTTGCGGGCGATGACGGTGTCCCCGACGCCGATGGTGTCGCCTCTAGCGACTCGGGTTTCGCAGGATGCGTCGACGATCCCGGCGGTGATGCGGCCTGAGCGGATGATCTCGTTGAGGGTGTCGACGTCGGTGTTCCTCGAGGCGATGATCAACGAGTTTCGGCCGGCACCTGTGTCGGTGAGGTAGGCCTCCACTGCCTCGGTGAGCATCTGCTCGCGGGTGCCGCCGGTGATCCATCCCCGCTGGGAGTACAGGGCCAGGGCGTCGGGGTTTCCCTCGCGTAGGGAGAGTGTGGCGGCGGCTTGTTCGGTGTCGCTGCCCATGCGCATGACCTCGCGCAGCTCGGGCGTTCCTGGGGTGCGCGCGACCTCTCCGAACAGTCCGCCGGTTTCGACGGCTGCGAGCTGCTTGGGGTCACCGATGAGCCGACCAACAGCTCCCGATTCAGTGGCGATCTCTGTCAGTGCGGCCAGGTTTTCGGTGCTCGACATTCCGGCCTCATCGACCAGGAGCATGTCGCCGGGGGCGATCTTGATCGGCAGTGCCGACAGGGTCTTCTCCGGTTGGTTGGGGTGTAGTCCGCGCCAGGTGAAGGTCACCGAATCGATGGTGTGGGAGGTCGCACCGATCTCATCGGAAAGGATGGATGCCGCCGCTGCCGAGGGCGCCAATCCGATGACACCTCGCCCGCTGTCCTGCCAGGTTTGGGCGAGGAGTTTCATGCTCGCGGTCTTGCCGGTACCGGCTGGGCCAACTCCGGCGGCAACGAGCGTGCCGGAGGTGAGAAGGTGACGCGCCATCGCGGCCTGCCCGGCGTTGAGCGCCCACCCGTGCTCGAGTTCGTGGCGGGCCAGGGCCTGCTCAATGTCGGCGCCTGAGGCGAACACCGCAACCGGTGTGGTGGCCGCCTCGAGGGTCAGTGTCTCGGCTTCAAGGACCGCGGCGGTGGTGTATTTGCGGGAGTTGGCGTGACGGTCCACCCCGGCCCCGGACTCACCCGTCAGTGCCTCCGGTAGGTCCAGCATTTCCGGCGGTGTCAGGGCCACGACGTGCGCTCCCATCGCCTCTTCCATGACCTGGCTGTGGGCTTGCTCCAGGTCGCCGGCGGAGGCAAACCGGTATCCCTTCAGGACGGTCGACACTGCCGTGTCCACGTGCGACTGGCGGAACTGCGCCCGCTGGGAGGTCACCGCGCGTACAGCTTTGGTTGCCACGTCGGTGGCGTGTTCGCTGCCTGAGTACAGGGGTCGGTCCTGCTCTGCGCCGGCACCTCGGACGCCGGAGAGCATGGCCGCAAGGGCGTCCTGGCCAATGCGCTCGGCGGCCACCTTGTGCCAGGTCTGCCGGTGCTCATCGAGGGACTGTGCGGGCTTCTTTGCATCGCGTGTGTCGAGGATGGCTTTCTGCCACAGGGCGTACGCGGCCCGCTGCGAGGGTTGGCGACCATTGGCCTGGACGTACTCGGTGACCAGTCGGTCGTAGACCGGACGGGCCAGGGTCCGGCGGGAGGAGAACGCGTCGATCAGGCGGCGGTCAATACCGGCGACTTCCCAGATGGGCGCCTTGTCTCGGTGCGGGTAGTGGGCCACAAATCGCGCGCCCATTCGGCGGGTGATGAGGTCGTGCAGGACGGCGTCGTAGCGGGCGGAGATCGCCTGGTGCATCTGGTGGATTGCGCGTGAGTCCAGGGTGCGCCACCGCCCGTCGGGGCCTTGCACTTTGTTGGCGATCAATACGTGCGAGTGCAGGTCCGGGTCCCCGCCGCGGGTGTCGAAATGGGTGAACTCACTGGCCACGATCCCGCCGGTGGAGACCTGCTCGATGCCGTTGGTTCCCACCCGCGTGTACACCGCATTGTTCTCGGCCCAGGTGAGTGCTTCGGCGACTGCTTCGTGGTGCAGCGCCGCGATGTGGGAGGCGGTGTGCTCGTCGGCCATTGCCCACCAGACGCTGACACTTTTGACCGGGGAGAAGGTGAAGTCGAACCCGGCCACGGCCTGGCGGACCTTGTCTCGTTCGCGGTTGACCCAGGCGATGACGTCGCGCCCGGAGGCGTGGTCGTAGCCGAACTGCTCGGTGTAGAAACCGCGTCCGACACTCTCGGCGATCTGGCCCTTCTCATCCGTGGTGGGGCGCCTGCCTTCGCCAGAGACGAACGCCTTCTCAGCGGCGTCGATCGCCGCCAGGACCGGCACGCCGGAGGCGTACAGGGAGTAGGAGCGGCCCAGTTTGCAGGCCGACAGTGGCGTCCCTGATTCCATGAGGTCGTCGGTGTCCGGGTGCAGGCCTTCGCCGTACAGTGCGGCCATCTGTGCTTCGGTGACGACCGATCCCGAGATGGCGTTCTCGGATGCCAGCCCGGTCAGTCCGGAGCCGATCCAGCGGCCCGGTGGGGTGCCCTTGGCGGCGTAGTAGTCCGACAGGCTTTGCCCTTGCGGGTCGGCGTCGTGGGTGGCCACGGAGCGCAGCAAGTACTGGTATCCAGTCCCGGCGTGCACCGCCCGCAGGCTCATCATGAACGCCAGTCTAGGCGGGGGCGTCTGGGCGCGTCTATCGGCGCGGCTGGCCGGGTCGGTGACCAGCGGTTTTCCAGGCGTCATTAGTAATGCCTACTGTGTAAGACTGTTCAGAGGAGCGAGAGCGAGTCGGGTTTTGTGGCGGACGCACGGAGGGCGACTGGCCGGGGCGGTGCGGAAGCTGCGGCGGGCAGCCGCAGCCAGAGCGTGGGCAGCCAGAGCGTGGGCGACTGCGGGGGAGAGCGGCGACCAATAGGGTCGAGCGTATGGGCCTCGCGAAGACAGACTCCCGTTCACAGACCGCACGGGCCCGCGCCCGCCAAGCAATGGCCGTCGAGTTGGAGCGAGCGCGCAAGCGCGAGTCCAAGCTTATTGCCGTGTTCTCCGCGATCGACGCCCGCGAGGAAGCAGAAGCCACCCTCGGCGGCGCGCTCATCGAGCTCCGGGGCCTCGGCGTCCCCCAGTCCGACCTAGCCGAGATGACCGGCCTGTCTGCCCGCGACGTCGGTGCAGCGATCCGCAGCGCAAAAAACTCCGAGGACGACAACGACGAAGCCAGCGGCGAGTCTGAGTCAGAGAGCACCGGGAGTGCGAGCGAAGACGCTGAGACGGGCACGGCTGTAGACAGTTCGGACAGCAACGGTGCCAGCAACCACTGATCCCCGCGGTGGGCCGTGGTGTGAGGACGTTCCCCTGCCGGGACTGGACCTGGAACCACGGTCCACCTCGTCTGGGCCGTCGGCTAACTCGCGCCCCTACAGCGCGACACTGCCCCCCACTCCGGAGGCAATCGCCGCGTTCTGGGCCAAGGTCGTACGAGCCCCCGGCGACGGACATTGGCTGTTCACGGGGGCCGTCTCCGGTGTTGATGGGTACGGACGCTTGAGCTGGCGCGAAGGCGGCGTGAGCCGCACCGAATCAGCGCACCGGTTCGCGCTTCTACTCGACGGCATCGACCTGGCCGGCGTCGTCGCCGAACACCGCTGCAACGAGCCACTATGCGTGCGCGTTGATCCCGATCACCTGATCCCGTCCACACAGGCGGCGAACCTGAACTACGCCGTCGCCTGCGGACGCACCGGAATTATCCGAACCTCCCTCAGACGGCAAGACCGCCACGCCCGCTCCCTGGCCGTCCGCAACGCAGTCTCTGGTGGCTGGGACCCCATCGCCTACAGCGCCGCATCCGGCAATACCGCACCCCTGGATACACCTTCGCTGTTCTGATCTGACGTACGCTTACCCACAACAAAGGCCCCGCCACACCGCGGGGCCTTTTCTCGTTCCGGTCGGAAGAGATGTGTCAGCGTTCAGTCACTCGCGCGTCTTGCGCTTTCGCAGTTCCCAGAACTGCGGCAGCGTCCACCGCGGGCGGCGTCTGGTCGATCACCACGCGCGCCAACCGTGACCGGTACCGCGCATCATTGCGGACCGCGAACGACCAGTGCCCGATAAACCAGGCCAGCGTCCCCAGTGCCGCGAGGAGTCGGCGCCCACGTTCGCCCCCTGCCTCACCCCGAGCAAGCCGATGATCGCGCACATCCCGCCCACACCTCGCGCGGTCGGAGGAAGCACGAGGGCACCGCCCGCCACCACCGCGACCGCCAACGTCGCCGTGCCAAGATCCCACATTGCGTGCCACCTTCTCCCTCAGGCCGCGGGCGCCGTGGACGCCGCCTACCTACGACTCGAGTCGGTCCGCCGAGCTCGGCGTCCCCGAATGATCGTCGTGCCCTTGGGGTGTGGCTGCCACCTCTGACACTCAGTTCTCAGGGGCGCTCGTCGGGGCGTTCAGTTGCGGTCGACGGTGTGCCGGCCGGGCCGGCCTCGCGAGTGTTATCGCGTAGTGAGTCCAGCACTTCACGCAGAGTGTCCGAGGTCGCCTCGGCGCGGACCCGGGCCCGGTCGGCCTGCTCGGCCTCGGCGCGCGCGTCCTGCGCGTCCCGAAGGGCCGCGTCAAGCTGC
>NZ_JAALEF010000497.1:0-1674 GCF_014145245.1 Dietzia sp. B44
CTCGAGCGATGTGTGCGGAACGCTCTTGACGATGGAATCGGGCCGGACGCGGGACCGGACGCGAGGCCGGTCAGGCGGAACCGGACGCGGGCCCGGTCAGGCGGGCCCGGTCAGGCGAGCGTGGTCATCCAGCCGAAGGTGTCCTCGACGGACCCACGCTGGATCCCGGTGAGGGTCTCGCGCAGACGCATGGTGATCTCGCCGGGCCCGCCGTCGCCGACCGTGTACCCGCCCTCGGCGTGCTTGACCGAGCCCACCGGGGTGATCACGGCGGCGGTCCCGCAGGCGAACACCTCGGTGACCGCCCCGGAGGCGACCCCGGACTCCCACTCCTCCACCGAGACCTTCCGCTCGGTCACCGGGTAGCCGAGATGGCGCGCCAGCCGGATGAGGCTGTCGCGGGTCACGCCGGGCAGCAGCGACCCGGACAGTTCCGGGGTGACGATCTCCGCCGAGTCCCCGGTGCCGAGGATGAAGAACAGGTTCATCCCGCCCATCTCCTCGACGTACTTGCGCTCGATCGCGTCCAGCCAGACCACCTGGTCGCAGCCCTCGGCGGCCGCCTGCTCCTGGGCACGCAGCGACGCCGCGTAGTTCCCACCGAACTTCGCCGCGCCGGTTCCGCCGGGGCTGGCGCGCACGTACTCGGTGCTCAGCCACACGCTCACGGGGGCCACACCACGCGAGAAATAGGCACCGGCGGGCGAGGCGATGACCGAGTAGAGGTACTCGTCGGCCGGCCGCACTCCCAGGCCGGTCTCGGTGGCGATCATGAAGGGCCGCAGGTAGAGCGCCTCCTCGCCGCCGGCGGCGGGGACCCAGTCGCGGTCGATCGCCACGATCTGCCGGAGGGACTCCATGAACAACTCCTCGGGCAGCGTCGGCATGGCCAGACGCTGCGCGGACCGGTTGAAGCGCGCCGCGTTCTGCTCCGGGCGGAAGGAGGCGATGGAGTCGTCGGCCTGCCGGTACGCCTTGAGGCCCTCGAAGATCGTCTGGGCGTAGTGGAGCACCACGGCGGAGGGGTCGATCGACAGCGGGGCGTAGGCCTCGACGGTGGGGGTACCCCAGGCCCCGTCTGAATACGGGAGGGTGACCATGTGGTCGGTGAAGTGCTTGCCGAAGCCGGGAGCGGCGAGGATGGCTTCGCGCTCGGCGGCCGTCCTCGGTGTGGCCGAGGGGCGGATGTCGAACTGGGACATGTCGTCTCGCTTAGGTGAGAAGGGGCGGGTCAGCGGGTGCGGATCTCGACGAGCGGGGGTACCGCGAGGCGGCACGGTACCTCTCGCCCCCGTACGTCGACGACGACCTCGTCGCCCTTCTTCAGGCCGGCGTCCAGCTCGACGAACGCGAGCGCGATCCCCGTCTTCAGCGTCGGCGAGAACGTGCCGGAGCTCGTGACGCCGACGTCGCGTCCGCCGGCCCGCACGGTCTGGCCGGCGCGCAGGACTCCGCGGCCCGTGACCTCGAGCGCGTACATGCGCCGGGCGGGCCCGGCCTCCTTCTGACGCAGCAGCTCGTCGCGCCCCCAGAAGGACGGCTTGTCCCAGCCGATGGCCCACGCGCAGCGGGCCTCGAGCGGGCTGAGGTCGAGGGACAGCTCGTTGCCGTGCAGCGGGTAACCGGCCTCCGTGCGCAGGGAGTCGCGGGCACCCAGCCCACACAGCGCCCCCA
>NZ_JAALEF010000497.1:1788-2747 GCF_014145245.1 Dietzia sp. B44
CAGGACCTCGAAGCCGTACTCGCCGGTGTACCCGGTGCGGCAGACCCGGACGGGAACTCCGGACCAGTCGGCGTCGACGAAGGCCATGTAGTCCAGGTCGATGGGCAGGCCGACCGCGGTGAGGACCTCCCCGGCGAGCGGGCCCTGCACTGCGATCACGGCGCGGGAGCGGTGCTCGTCGGTGACGCTGACCTCGGGCGCCCGCTCGGCCGCCGCGGCCTGCATCCGCCGCACCACCTCGGCGGTGTTGGCGGCGTTGGGGATGAGGAAGATCTCGGAGTCGGAGACGCGGTAGGCGATGAGGTCGTCGACGACTCCCCCGGACTCGTCGCAGCACAGCGTGTACTGGGCGCTGCCGGCGGAGATCCGGTCGAGGTCGTTGGTGACGCAGGTGTTGACGAACCCGGCGGCGCCGGGGCCGGTCACGAGCGCCTTGCCCAGGTGGCTGACGTCGAACAACCCGACGGTCGTGCGGGTGGCGTGGTGCTCGGCGACGGTGCCCGAGTACTGCACGGGCATCGACCAGCCACCGAAGGGGGCGAAGGTGGCCCCGGCCTCCACGTGACGAGAGTGCAGCGGCCCCTCGTAGAGGTCCCCGGTGTCTGTCATGTGGCCACTCCTCGCGCTCTCCAGTACGGCTCCGCTCCCACGGTAGTCGATAAACTATGGTGCCCTGGCCGTGGCGGTCCCGCCACGTCATCAGGGCATCTGACACGTCCCGTACGTCCCCGCCGACCACCAGGAGTGCTTTCATGCCCACCGCGCAGTCGATCCTCACCCACAGCCCGGACCTCGCCGCGATCGAGGCCGTCACGACGCCTGTCGAGTCCGAGGTGGTGGTGGTCGGTATCGCCGCGGGCGCCGACCCCGGTGACGGCGACGGCGGTTCGGACGCGGCCCCCGTCGTCGTCGCCCCCGGTCTCGACGGCGAGGTCACCGCGGCGCTGGCCACGCTGGCC
>NZ_JAALEF010000498.1:0-214 GCF_014145245.1 Dietzia sp. B44
CCGCCGCGCCCCCAGCGCCGACGCCGGCCCCGGCCGCGGCCACCCCGTCGCTCGCGAAGAGCGAGGACAGCGGTGCCGCCAACTCCGACACGCATCTGCGTGCGGCCCGCGTTCTCGCGATGGCGCAGGAGATGGCGGACCGGCTGACCGGGGAGGCCAAGAAGGAGTCCGACGGGCTCATGGCCAAGGCGCGCGGCGAGTCCGATCGGCTGGA
>NZ_JAALEF010000498.1:260-4087 GCF_014145245.1 Dietzia sp. B44
CGCAGTCGGAGAAGATGGTCGGCGACGCCCGCAGGGAGGCCGACAAGATCCTCGGCGAGGCCAAGACCAAGTCCGACGGGATCGTCAAGGACGCCCAGTCACGCTCCGAGCAGCAGATCAAGGAAGCCCAGGCCAAGGCGGACGCCCTGCAGGCCGACGCGGAGCGCAAGCACACCGAGATCATGGCCACCATCAACCAGCAGCGTGGCGTGCTCGAGGGCCGGATCGACCAGCTGCGGACCTTCGAGAAGGACTACCGCAGTCGCCTCACCAGCTACCTCGAGAACCAGCTGTCCGAGCTCGGGAAGTCCGGATCGGCTGCCCCGGCCGCCCCGGCGGAGAACGCCGGTGCGCCCGACCAGGGTGCCAAGAAGGACGGCGGCCACCGCGCCGAGTAGTCCTCCCGCGTCGACGCGTCCGGTCCCCGCCCCTGCCCAGGGTGCGGGGACCGACGTATATTCGGGGAGTGGGACCGCCCCGGAACAGGCGCGCCCCACGACACGCACCACGGCAGGAGGAACGCATGCTCGTCGCCGCACTCGGACTGACGATCCTCGGATTCGTCTTCCTCGTCGCCGCCGTCGCCACCGGTCAGATCGGGTGGGCGTGGGCCTGCATCGTGGTCGGCGCCCTCGGCCTGCTGCTGCTGGTCATGGATCTCATCCGCGGGAGGTCCGCGCGTGACGGGTCCGGACGGGACCCGTCAGAGGTGGCGGACGCGGCGGACTCCCACGCCGACAGGTAACATCACCCCATGTCCGGCGGTGAGCCGGATGCGCTGCGATCCGGCCATCACCGGGGAGCGCTCGGAAGAACGGCCGGTCCCGTGGAGGGGGCGGCTCAGTAGAACCGAACGGGGGAGCCCGACCGGCCCCCGACCCATGAGTGGGCGTCGCACCGTCGTCGTCAAACGGGGTGGTACCGCGGACGGACGCGCCAGTCGTGTCCGGATCGTCCCCGAGCGCAGGCCTGTCGGCCCCACGGGTACCCACTCGTGCGGGCCCCGTACCGCGAGGAGTCCGCCCGCATGAGCACCGAGCCCACCGCCACGGGTAGCGCCTACCCGATTCTCGACCTCACCGGCGGCACCACGGCACAGTCGCCGTCGTTCCCCGCCCTCGAGCAGACCGTCCTGGCCCGGTGGGACCAGCGCGACACCTTCCGGGAGTCCGTCCGCAGACGGGCGGACGCCGAGGAATACGTCTTCTACGACGGCCCCCCGTTCGCCAACGGCCTACCCCACTACGGGCATCTGCTCACCGGGTACGTCAAGGACGTGATCCCGCGCTACCGCACCATGCGCGGATACCTGGTCGAGCGCCGCTTCGGATGGGACTGTCACGGTCTGCCGGCCGAGCTCGAGGCCGAGAAGCAGCTGGGGATCACCGAGAAGTCGCAGATCCTCGACATGGGTCTGGCCGAGTTCAACTCGGCCTGCGAGAAGTCGGTCCTGCGCTACACCGACGAGTGGGAGGAGTACGTCCACCGTCAGGCCCGTTGGGTGGACTTCGAGAACGACTACAAGACGCTGGACATCGACTTCACCGAGTCCGTCCTGTGGGCGTTCAAGCGGCTCTACGACAAGGGCCTGGTCTACAAGGGTTTCCGCGTGCTGCCGTACTCCTGGTACGAGCAGACGCCCCTGTCCAACCAGGAGACCCGGTTGGATGACGCGTACAAGATGCGTCAGGACCCCGCGGTCACCGTCGGCCTGCCGCTCGAGGCGCCGCAGTCCAGCCCGCTCCACGGCGCCGAGGCGCTGGTCTGGACCACCACCCCCTGGACCCTGCCGTCCAACCTGGCCGCCGCCGTCCACCCCGACATCGACTACTGCGTGGTGCAGGTGAACTCCGGTGAGCTCGCCGGCCGCCGCTTCGTGGTGGCCGAGGCCCGCCGCGGGGTGTACGCGCCCGAGTTCGGCGAGGACGCCGAGGTGGTGGCGACGGCGAAGGGCGCCGACCTGGTGGGTCTGACGTACGTCCCGCCGTTCGACTTCTTCGCCGGCCACCCCGGCGCGCACGTCGTGCTGTCGGCGGACTACGTCACCACCGAGTCGGGTACCGGCATCGTCCACCTCGCGCCGGCCTTCGGTGAGGAGGACAAGGACGCCTGCGACGCGGCCGGCATCGAGTTGGTCATCCCGGTCGGCCCCGACGGCAAGTTCACCGCCGAGGTGCCCCCGTACGCGGGCCAGCTGGTCTTCGACGCCAACGCGCCCATCTCACGCGACCTGCGTGCCGCGGGTCGCCTGATCCGGCACGAGACCATCGAGCACTCCTACCCGCACTCCTGGCGCTCCGGGCAGCCGTTGATCTACATGGCCCTGCCGGCCTGGTTCGTCAAGGTCACCGCGTTCCGGGACCGGATGGTCGAGCTCAATCGCGAACACATCACGTGGATGCCGGAGCACGTGCGCGACGGGCAGTTCGGCAAGTGGCTCGAGGGCGCGCGGGACTGGAACATCAACCGGAACCGGTACTGGGGCGCGCCGATCCCCGTGTGGGAGTCGGACGACCCCGCCTACCCGCGCGTGGACGTCTACGGCTCCCTCGACGAGCTCGAGGCCGACTTCGGGGTGCGGCCCACCGATCTGCACCGTCCGTACATCGACGAGCTGACCCGGCCCAACCCCGACGACCCGACCGGCAGATCCACCATGCGGCGGGTGGCCGACGTGTTCGACTGCTGGTTCGAGTCCGGGTCCATGCCGTTCGCGCAGGTCCACTACCCCTTCGAGAACAAGGAGTGGTTCGAGACCCACAACCCGGGCGACTTCATCGTCGAGTACAACGGTCAGACCCGCGGCTGGTTCTACACGCTGCACGTCCTGGCCACGGCGCTGTTCGACCGTCCCGCGTTCACGCACGTCGCCGCCCACGGGATCGTGCTGGGCAACGACGGGCTCAAGATGAGCAAGTCCAAGGGCAACTACCCGGACGTCAACGAGGTCTTCGCCCGCGACGGCTCCGATGCCATGCGATGGTTCCTCATGAGTTCCCCCATCCTCCGCGGTGGCAATCTCGTGGTGACCGAACAGGGCATCCGCGAGGGTGTGCGTCAGGCCATGCTGCCGCTCTGGAACTCCTACAGCTTCCTGCAGCTGTACGCCGCCGAGCGCGCCACCTGGCGCATGGACTCCCCGCACGTGCTGGACCGGTACATCCTGTCCCGGTTGGCCACGACCCGGGACGCGATGACCGAGGCCCTGGAGACCACGGACATCGCCGCCGCCTGCGACGAACTGCGACAGTTCGCCGACGCCCTGACCAACTGGTACGTGCGCAGGTCGCGCTCCCGGTTCTGGGCGGGGGAGGCCTCCGGTCAGGACTCCCGCGACGCCTTCGACACCCTCTACACGGTGCTGGAGACGACGATGCGGCTCGCCGCCCCGCTCCTCCCGCTCATGTCGGAGGTCGTGTGGACCGGCCTGACCGGGCGGGAGTCGGTCCACCTCGCGGACTGGCCGGCCGCCGACGAGCTCCCGCGCGACGCCGGGTTGGTCGAGGCCATGGAGGCCGTGCGGTCGGTGTGTTCGACCGTCTCCTCCGTGCGCAAGGCCAAGCAGCTGCGCGTGCGCCTGCCCCTGAACTCCCTCACCGTGGCGATGCCCGACGCCGAGAGGCTCGAGCCGTTCACCGGGATCATCGCCGACGAGGTCAACGTGCGCCACGTCCACCTGACGAGCGACGTGGCCGCCCACGGGCGGATGGAGCTGGCCGTCAACGCCCGCGCGGCGGGGCCGCGGTTGGGCAAGCAGGTTCAGGCGTGCATCAAGGCCGCCAAGACGGGGGACTGGTCCGAGGCCGACGGGGTGGTCATCGCCGGTG
>NZ_JAALEF010000499.1:0-2000 GCF_014145245.1 Dietzia sp. B44
GCCTCGGCGGCCGGCCGCGCGACGGCACGGGATTCCGCGGTCGCCCTGGTGCACGCCGTCTCGCCGGCGGTGGTCGTCCTTGCGGCCGCGACGGCCGCCGTCCTCACCTGGTGTTCGATCCTGGCCGGTTGACACCGCCACGCCGACCACTATCTACTATGTAGCGTAGTAGAAAGTGGCCCGGTCGCGGGCCCGTCCAGGTCCCCGATCGCCCCCGCAGGAGTCCTCCCGTGTCCCGTCGTCCGAGTCTCCCGGTCATCGCGTTGTCCGTCGTGGTGGCCGTACTCCTCGCCCTGGTCGCCGTCCTCCTCGCCCGGGATGTGACCGGAGGCGATCAGTCCGCGGCCGGGTCCGCGACCGACTCCGCGGCGATGTCCGACGAGCGTCAGACCAGTCCTGAGCAGGCCCCCGGACCGGAGTCCATGGAGGGCATCGCGCGCTTGGCGGAGGGCGACCCGATGGCCATGGGCCCGGTGGACGCGCCGGTCGTGATGACCATGTACTCGGACTTCCGCTGCCCGTTCTGCGCGAAGTTCTCCCGCGAGGTGGAGCCGGCGCTGGTCGACGAGTATGTCGACGGCGGCGATCTGCGGATCGAGTGGGTCGACCTGCCGATCTTCGGAGAGGAATCGATGATCGCCGCCCGGGCCGGGCGCGCCGCCGCGGACCAGGGCAGGTTCTGGGAGTTCACCGAGGTCGTGTTCGCCGACGCCCCCGACCGTGGGCATCCGGACCTCGGCGAGGAGGAGCTGGTGGGGTACGCCGCCGCGGCCGGGGTCACCGACCTCGACCGCTTCCGAGCGGACATGACCGGCGACGAGTACGACGCGGCCATCCGGGCGGACTACCAGGCCGCCACCGCGCTGGGCGCGACCTCCACCCCGACCTTCCTCATCAACGGGACGGGGATCGTCGGCGCCCGCTCGGTCGAGACGTTCCGCACCGTCATCGACCGCTCGCTGGACGGATGAGCGGGCCCTGATGACAGAGCAGATCGGGCTCGTCGGGGGATTCCTCGGCGGCGTGCTGAGCATCCTCAGCCCCTGCTCGGCGCTGCTGCTGCCGGCCTTCTTCGCCTACGCCTTCGGCACCCGCCGGCTGCTCCTCGCCCGCACCGGCCTGTTCCTGCTCGGCCTCGCGACCGTCCTGGTCCCGCTCGGGGCGGGGATGGGGGCGATCGGCTCGCTGTTCACCGTCCATCGCGGGACCGTCACGTTGATCGGTGGCCTCGTCGTCGTCGTCCTGGGTGTCTACACCGCCCTCGGGGGCGGCTTCCGGCTCCCCGGCCTGTCGGACGCCTCCTCCCGGGTCACCGGCAGCGGCCCGCTGTCGGTCCTGGCACTGGGCGCGCTCTACGGCTTCGCAGGATTCTGTTCCGGCCCGCTGCTGGGCGGGGTGCTGACCCTGGCGATGGCCGGGGGGTCGCCCGCCTACGGGGCGGCGGTCATGGGCGCCTACGCGATCGGGATGGTGGTCCCACTCGCGGTTCTCGCCCTCGCGTGGGACTCGTTGGGCCTCTCGCGCCGCCGGCTGCTCCGGGGTCGTGAGCTCACCCTGGGGCCGATCCGCACCCACACCACCTCGGTCATCGCCGGGGTGCTGTTCGTCGCGGTGGGTCTGCTGTTCGTGCTCTCCGACGGCACCGCGGCGATCGGTTCGCTGATGGGGGTCGACGAGCAGTTCGAGCTCCAACTCGCCGTGGAGCGCTGGGTCGCCGGGGTGGACGACCTGTGGTTCCTCGTGGCGGCGCTGGCGCTGGCCGCCGTGATCCTCGCCGGGTGGGTGCTGCACGACCGGCGCCGCGCGCGAGCGGATCGGCCGGGGGAGGAGCAGGCGCGGGAGGGGCGGTCGCGGGACCAGAGCCGCCCGTCGGGTCAGGAACCGGCCCGGAGCTGAGCCCGCATCTCGCGCATCGGAGGCCGCTCGCCGGGCGAGACGTCGACGGTCTCGGCGCGGAACCCACCCCCGACCGGATCGCGTCGGTGCAGGGTGAGGGTGTC
>NZ_JAALEF010000499.1:2304-2877 GCF_014145245.1 Dietzia sp. B44
GGCGGGCCAGTGGGCGGCCAACAGCGGTCGGGCGACGAGCTCGGTCACCCGGCCGCCACCCGCGGGCAGGACGGTTCGCCCGTCGTCGAGCGGACGCTCGTAGGCGCCCTTACAGAACACCACCCCGGGCTCGGTGAGCAGTGGTCCCAGCAGTCCGGTCGCGAACGCGGGGTCGAACTCGCGCAGGTCGGAATCGAGGAAGACGACGACATCACCGTCGGTGGCGGCGAGGGATTTCCACAGCGCCTCGCCCTTGCCCGGGACGTCCCCCAGCGCGGGCAACACGTCCCCCTGCGCCACCACTCGGGCGCCGGCCGCGCGGGCCACCTCCGCGGTGCCGTCGACGCTGTGGGAGTCGATCACCACCAGCTCGTCGATGAGCGGCACCCGCTCGACCAGTTCGGACCGAAGCGCTGCGACGATCACGCCGACCGTCGACTCCTCGTTCCGGGCGGGTAGCACGACGGACACCCGCCGACCGGCTTTGGCCGCGACCAGGTCCTCCGAGCGGAAGTCTCCGGCCAGGTAGGTGCGTCGCACGGACCAGTCGCGGATCGGGTCGACCCGATCCGC
>NZ_JAALEF010000499.1:2905-6046 GCF_014145245.1 Dietzia sp. B44
GGGGGGTACGCGCGTTCTCGCTCACCTCCGCGATCCTGCCAGAGGTATCCGACGAGCCGCCGCCGTGGGACGAACCCGTTCACCCGGGTGTGCCACGATGCACACTATGGACTTCTCACCCTCACCCCGCGCGGCCGAGCTCACCGCGGCGGTCCGCGAGTTCATCGACACGCACATCGCCCCGGTCGAGCCGGCGATCCACGCCGACATCGCCCGTCGCCGACTGGCCGGAGAGGACCCATGGGCGGTCGATCCGCGGATCACCGACCTGCAGAGCAGGGCGCGCGCGCAGGGACTGTGGAACCTCTTCCTGCCCGCCGGGCACGAGGGGCCCTACGCCGAGCGCTACGGCACCCACGGCGGGACGGGCCTGACCAACACCGACTACGCGCCCGTCGCCGAGGAGATGGGGCGGTCGTTCATCGCGCCCCTGGTGTTCAACTGCAACGCCCCGGACACCGGCAACATGGAGGTGTTGCTCAAGTACGGCTCGCAGGAGCAGAAGGACCGGTGGTTGGACCCGCTCCTGGACGGGAGGATCCGCAGCGCCTTCCTCATGACCGAGCCGGCCGTGGCCTCCTCCGACGCCTCCAACATGGCGGCCACCGCGCGGGTCGAGGGTGACGAGGTGGTCCTCGACGGTCGCAAGTGGTGGTCCACCGGCGTCGGCCACCCGGACTGCGAGGTCGGCATCTTCATGGGAGTGTCCGATCCGGACGCGCACCGCTACCTGCGCCACTCGATGGTCCTGGTGCCCATGGACGCCCCCGGGGTGCGCGTCGAGCGCATGCTCACCGCACAGGGTGTCTACGACGAACCGCTCGGCCACGGTGAGGTGTCCCTCGAGGGCGTGCGTCTGCCGGTGGAGAACATCATCACCGGACCCGGGCGGGCCGCCGAGATCGCGCAGGGTCGGCTCGGCCCCGGCCGCGTCCACCACTGCATGCGGCTCATCGGGCTGTCGGAGATGGCGCTCGACCTGGCCTGCCGTCGCGCCTCGGGCCGGGTGGCCTTCGGCAAACCCGTCGTCAACCTGGGCGGGAACCGGGAGCGGCTCGCCGAGGCCCGGATCGCCATCGACCAGGCCCGCCTGCTGGTGCAGCACGCGGCCTGGAAGCTCGACACCGAGGGGCAGGCGGCCGTGGAGGTCAGCGCCATCAAGGCCGCCGTGCCGAAGATGGCCCAGAGGGTGATCGACATGTCGTTGCAGCTGCACGGCGGCGGCGGGATGAGCGACGACTTCCCACTCGCCGGCGCCTACGCCACCGCGCGCTCGCTCCGCCTGGCCGACGGCCCCGACGAGGTCCACCTCGGTGTGGTCGCCCGGGCGATGCTCGCGCCGTACCGCGACGCCGCCGGAGCCACTACGGATGCAGAGTCGGGCCGATGAGCCGACCGCACGGGGCCTCGCCCCTGAGCCGCAGGATCCCGGGCGCGGGCGCGGTGCGCAGGGAGGACGCGTTCGACGTGGAGGCGGTCGCGGCCTGGCTGCGTTCCGTCACCCCCGACCACGCGGACGTCCTGGCGGGAGTGGACCTGGGTGACGACGACGAGCCGGTCATCCCCGAGGTGAGCCAGTTCTCGGGAGGCGCGTCCAACCTCACCTACGTGTTGCGATATCCCGGCGTGGACCTGGTGCTGCGCCGCCCGCCGACCGGCACCAAGGCCCGCGGCGCCCACGACATGAAGCGCGAGTACCGCGTCCAGTCGGCGCTCCGCCCGGTGTACCCGCTGGTGCCCCGGATGGTGGGGTTCTGCGACGACCAGTCGGTGATCGGGTCCGACTTCTACGTGATGGAGCGACTCGAGGGCACGATCCTGCGCAAGGACCTCCCCCGGGAACTCCGCGCGGACAGGGCCACCATCCGGCGTCTGTCCGAACGGGCGGTCGACGCCCTGGTGGACCTGCACGCCGTCGACGTCCGGGCCGCCGGCCTGGACGACCTCGACCGTGGCGAGGGCTACGTGCGCAGGCAGGTCGAGGGGTGGTCGGCCCGCTACCGCCGCGCGCGGACCCCCGACGTGCCCGACTTCGCGCCGGTGATGAAGTGGCTGGACGCCAATCAGCCGGACGACGTGGGCCACTGCCTGGTCCACAACGACTTCCGCTTCGACAACCTGGTCCTCGACCCCGGCGACGTCACCTCCGTCATCGGCGTCCTGGACTGGGAGATGGCGACCGTCGGTGACCCGCTCATGGATCTGGGTGGCGCCCTGGCCTACTGGGTCGAGGACGGGGACGGCCCGGTGTTCAAGGCGTTCCGGCGCCAGCCCACGCACGCGCCCGGGATGCTCACCCGGTGGGAGGTCGTCGAGCGCTACGCCGAGCGGTCGGGCCTGGAGATCAGCGAGGACGACTGGCGGTTCTACGAGGTCTTCGGACTGTTCCGCCTCGCGGTGATCGCCCAGCAGATCAACCACCGCTTCTTCCACGGTCAGACGACGAACCCGGCGTTCCGCGCGTTCCGGCCCGCGGTGGGGTTCCTCGAACAGCGGTGCCTGCGCATCATCCGCACCGGCGAGGGGCGGCTGACGCCCACCCGGATCAGCCCGCGCGACGTGATCCCTGAGCTGCTCGCGGTGCCCAGGGTCGTCCTGCCGCTGCTCGCGGGCGGGGTGCACGACGCGCGCCAGAAGATCGGCGGGCTCCTCGGTGGCCTGCCGGGGACGGGGAACCGCACGTGACGGGGGTCGATCGCTGATGGGGGCCATCCACCTGGTCCGCCACGGGCAGGCCTCGTTCGGGAGCGGCGACTACGACCGGCTCTCCGAGACCGGCCACCTCCAGGCCAGGCTCACGGGCCGGGACATGGCGGCGCGCGGACTGCGGCCCGACGTGGTGATCCACGGCGGCCTGAGGCGACAGCGCGAGACCGCGCAGGGCCTGGTCGAGGGCCTGCGAGAGGGCCTGGGAGAGGACCTGGGAGAGGGTGCCGGGTGGGACTGCCCGGTCGAGTGCGACGACCGCTGGGCCGAGTACGACGCCGACGAGGTGCTCACCGCGGCCCGGGCGGCCGGGGTGAGTGCCGGTCACGCCACCCTCGATTCGGCGGGCTCCTCGGGCGAGGCCAAGCAGGCGTTCCAACGTCAGCTCGACGCGGCGCTCGGGCACTGGGCCGGGCTCGAGGCGTTCGAGACCTA
>NZ_JAALEF010000500.1:0-1095 GCF_014145245.1 Dietzia sp. B44
CCGGCGCCGGGCGCGGTCAGCCGGCGACGCGCCGCAGGCGCGCCGACATGTGCGGGACCAGGCCCTTCTCCGGGTGGACGCGCTCCTCGACCCACCCCAGGTCGCCGCCCTCGACGATCCCGTAGATGCGCTTGGCGCCGCCACGCTCCGGGCCGGTGGGGGAGGCGAGCACGACGTCGGTCGCCATCTCCCACGCGGCCTGGTTGATCGGCGCCCCGTAGTACATCTCGATGACCCCGGAGGCGTGCGCCACCAGGAACTCGAGCTGGTCGTCCGCGGAGATCCGCCAGAACCCCGACTCGCGGTAGGCGTCGTCGACCGCCCCGCCCGTGTCGAACGTCCAGGCGCGGGAACTCCAGCTCAGGTAGTTCTCCCCGTCGTGGGAGACGACGATCTGCTGGCCGAAGCGGTGCTCGCCCCGGTCGGCGGTGTCCGCCTCGCCCTCGCCCTCCCAGACCCCCACCAGGGGGAGCAGGGCGAGAAGGCCCGGGTGCAGGTCAGGACCGAACCGGAGGTTGGCCGTGTCCCCCGGGACCGGGAGGTCGGAGAACGCCGGGATGTTCCGACCCGCGGTCTGTTCGGAACGCTGCGCCGCGGCATCGACCGCCGCGTTCGCGGACCCGCGGACGACCGAGCCGCCGTCTCCCCCCTCGGGGGTGGACGACGTCGGGTCGACCGCGCCGGTGTGGCCGCCGTCCGTCACGACTCGTCGGTGACCGTGCGGTACACGATGTAGCAGGTGACCCATGTGATGGCCAGCGTGCAGAGGACGAGGAGGATCTCGAAGAAGAGCACCATGGTCTAATCCTAACCCCGAGGGTGTCAGCCGAGTGAGATGCGGGCGTCGATCGAGTGGATCAGGCAGTCCTCGGGGGGTACCACGAAGTCCTCGCTGACCCGTGCCCTGAGCCCCACCACGGTCACGAGGGTGAAGTCCGCGTGCACGACGCCCTCGCGTCCCGGCGGATCGACGGTGATCACGATGTCGCGCACCTCCCGGATGGTCGAGTACTGCAGGTGCAGGTGCAGGTCCCACTTGAGGTGGTCGGCGCCGAACCCGGTCCTGAGCCCGTTCTCCCGCCGGACGCAGTCCGG
>NZ_JAALEF010000500.1:1153-3971 GCF_014145245.1 Dietzia sp. B44
CGGGCAGCGTGAGCGCGGTGAGGTACATCCGCACCGCCGCCTCGCGCTCCGCGGGGGAGTACGGGCCGGGGTGGTCCGGGACCTGGGGGACCGCGCCCCGTCGCTGGTCGACGCCGACGATGACGGCGGAGGCCACGGAGGCGCCGACGGCGACGACGGAGGCGCGTGCGGCCAGTCCGAACGCTCGGGAGAGAAGTGACATGCTCCAGAGATTAGCGAGTCGATCGCCCGAGCGGGGCGAGGAGGATCCTCACCGCTCGACCGGGACACCGATCAGTGAGCCGTACTCCACCCAGCTGCCGTCGTAGTTGACCACGTCGGGCTGGTCGAGGAGCTCGTGGAGGACGAACCAGGTGTGGCTGGAGCGCTCACCGATCCGGCAGTAGGTCACCACGCGGCGACCGGGTTCGTCGAGGAAGTCCGCGTAGATCTCGCGGAGGTCGGCGTCGGTGCGGAAGGTGCCGTCGCGGGTCACGGCGCGGTTCCAGGGGATGCTCACGGCGCCCGGGATGTGTCCGCGTTGACGCCCGCCCTCCTGGGGTAGCCCGGCCGGCGCCGCGAGCCTGCCGGTGTACTCGTCGACCGAGCGGACGTCCACGAGCGCGTCGTTGCCCAGCCCCGCCAGGACGTCGTCGCGGAACGCGCGGATCGACAGATCCTGCGGGTCGGCCACGTAAGCGGTCACCGGACGCCGGGGTACATCGGTGTCGAGAGGTAGTCCGTCGCGCTCCCACCGCATGCGACCCCCGTCGAGCAGCCGCACGTCGGCGTGGCCGTAGAGGCGCAGATACCAGTAGGCGTAGGCGGCGAACCAGTTGTGGTTGCCGCCGTACACCACGACCGTGTGTTCGCGGGTGATCCCGCGTTCGGACATGAGTTCGCCGAACCTCTCGCGGCCCACGAGGTCCCGCGTGTACTCCTCCTGCAACTCCGTGCGCCAGTTCAGCGCGACGGCCCCGGGGATGTGGCCGTCGGTGTGATACGCCGACACGTCCTCGTCGACCTCGAGGAAGACCACCGAGTCATCGTCGAGGCGCGATTCGGCCCAGCGGGTGCTGACCAGTACGTCGTCGCGACTCATATCGGGGAGTCTAGTGGTCCGGTCGGGCCAGGTCGCCGAGCGGCGTAGCGCCCGGGCCGGCCGTACCGCCGGCGGTGATCGTCCCACCCCGCACGGTGAGGGTCTCCACCGCGATCCCGAGGGGGAGGACGTCCGGGGAGAGGGTCAGCGCGGTCCGTCGCAACGCGAGGTCGGGTTCCTGGTCGGGGAGTCCGGAGGGTCCCGTCGCGGGCTCGACCGGGACGAGGTGCGCGCCGGACTCGTCGACGACCAGGTCGACGATCGCCGACACCCGGGTGTCGGTCCCCGCGAGGGTCCCGGTGACGCGGGCCCGGTGCTCGACCCCCCCGGCGAGGCTCGGGTCGTCGGCGCCGCCGACCAGGACGTCCCGCATCCCCAGGGCGGGGCCGAGCGAGTCTCCGGTGATCTGGACGGAGACGGTGACCGCACCCGCGGTCATGTCGGCGGACCGGTCCTCCGGCACGGACAGATCGGTGACGGCCGCCTCCACGGCCACCGGACCGAGACCCGGGCGGGTGACACCCTCGACGCGGATCGACGCCGACGCCAGTGTCCCGGGCCCCGCCCACCGTGTCGACGGGCCCCCACCGATCATCACCGACGGGGCCGCGACCCCCGGGGTCGCCGGGCGGATCCGGGTGGACACGTCCGCCTCCACCATGGAGGCGTTGACGGAGTCCACGGTGAAGGCGCCGACCACCACGACGGCCAGGGCGGCGGTCGCCACCGTGACACTGCGACGGGCTCTCATGGGGTTCAGGTCTACTCCGATCGTCGGAACTGGGGGACGGGTCGCTAGTATCGTCTGGGCGCCCGGACGAGGAGGAAGCGACACATGGACGTAGTGCTCCTCACGACTGAAGCCGACCCCGAGGCGGTGGTCCCCGCGCTGTCGCTCCTGCCGCATTCGGTCAGACTGCTGCCGGCCCTCGCCTCCTCCGTGGCCGAGCTGTCGGGGGCCGCGCTCGCCGTCGTCGACGCACGGAGTGATCTCGCGGCGTCCCGCGCGCTCTGCCGCCTCCTGTCGGGGAGCGCGGACATCTCCGTCATCGCGGTGGTCTCGGAGGGCGGGCTCATCGCGGTCAGCGGGGACTGGGGTCTCGACGACATCATCCTGCCGACCACGGGACCGGCGGAGGTGGACGCCCGGTTCAGGCTCTCCGCCGCCCGTCACTCCGCGCAGGGGGAGTCCGACGGCGGGTTGCTCACGGTGGGCGAGCTCGTGATCGACGAGGAGACCTACGTCGCCCGGGTGAAGGGGCGACCCCTGGACCTGACCTACAAGGAGTTCGAACTCCTCAAGCACCTGTGTCAACACCCCGGACGCGTGTTCTCCCGCGCCCAGCTCCTCCAGGAGGTCTGGGGATACGACTTCTTCGGCGGAACCCGGACGGTCGACGTCCACGTCCGACGGCTGCGGGCCAAGCTGGGGCCCGACCACGAGTCCCTCATCGGAACCGTGCGTAACGTCGGGTACAAAGCGGTCCGGCCGACCGACCGCAGGGAGGACGGGGGAGACGCATGACCGCCATCGAGCACGCGGTGGACGACGAGACGGCCGCGCTGATCGAGGCCGTCGCCCGGGACGCCGCGGCCGAGGACGGGGTGGCACCGCTCGGCGAGCAGCCTCTGCGGTCGCTCCGGTCGGGCGACGAGCAGGCCGTCCGCCATCTCCTGGTCCGCGGAGACGAAGGTGATGTCGCCGGCTACGCCCAGCTCGACGGCAGCGGCGGGGAG
>NZ_JAALEF010000501.1:0-513 GCF_014145245.1 Dietzia sp. B44
GCCCGCGCCGGCCCCGCCGCCGCGGCCGCCGCCCTGGTTGAACAGGCCGCCGAAGAGATCGGAGAAGCCCCCGGCCCCACCGGCTCCGCCCGCACCCGCGGCCCCTCCGAAGAGGTCGCCGATGTCGAAGTCACCGCCGGTGGTGGTGTATCGGCCCCCACCGGGAGGCGCGAAGCCGCCGAACCCGCCGGAGGACACCTGCGCCCGGAACTCGTCGTACTCCTTGCGCTTGGCGGGGTCGCCGATGACGCTGTTGGCCTCGCCGACCCGCTTGAACTTCTCCTCGGCGGCCTTGTTCCCCGGGTTCTTGTCCGGGTGGTTGTCGCTCGCGAGCTTGCGGTACGCCTTGCGGATCTCGTCCGCCGTGGCGGACTTGGAGACGCCCAGTTCGGCGTAGTAGTCCTTCTCGACCCATTCGCGCTGACTCACCAGACGCCTCCTTTCCCTATCGGTTCCTGATCAGTTCCTACTTACCCGAAGTCTCACTTTTCCACCTCGACCGCCGGTGTGCGG
>NZ_JAALEF010000501.1:553-3549 GCF_014145245.1 Dietzia sp. B44
CGGTGGAGGACGAGCGGATCAGCGGACGGTGACCATCGCCGACCGCAGGGTCCGCTCGCCGTGGCGATAGCCCTTGCGCAGGATCGTGCCCAGCACGGGCTCGGAACCCTCCGACTCGTCCTGCACGGCCTCGTGCACGGACGGGTCGAACGCGTCCCCCTCCTCGCCGAAGGACTCGACCCCCTGGGAGGCCAGGACCGCGTGGACCCGGTCGGCGAAGGCCTTGAGCGGCCCCTCCTCCAGGTCCCCGTGCGCCCGTGCCCGCTCCAGGTCGTCGACGATCGTCAGGAGCTCGGTGAGGACCGAGCCCTTGGCGGTGTCGATGATGGCCTGTCGGTCCCGCTCGACGCGGCGGCGGTAGTTGGCGAACTCCGCCGACACGCGCTGCAGGTCCGCCGTCCGTTCGTCGAGCTGCGCCTGCAGCGCCGACGTGGCGTCGTCGTCGGACGACCGGTCGCCGGCGGCGCCGTCGGTGGTGGGGGCGGGGTCGTCCTCGACGATCTCGCCCTCCACCGCCTCCGACGGAGCGGCGCCGGTCTTGTCATCCACCGCCTGCGCGGCGGCCACGTCCTGCGCGTCACCGCCCGCCCAGGCGGCCTTGTCCGTCTCCGGACCGTCAGCGTGTGGTGTGGTCACTGGAACTCACCCCTGACTGTCTCGTCGTCCTCTGCGGCCGCCTCGACCTCGTCCGGGTCGACGCCGGCCGCGCCCTCGGCCACGATCTCGGCCTCGGGGGCGACGGGGGCGTCCTGGACGAACTTCTCGTCCACCGCCTCCTCGTCGGTGGCCTCCGGGTCGCCGGGATCAGGAATTCCGGTCGCGTCCGTCACTTGTCGTCCCCCTTCGGCTCGTCCTCGTCCACGACCTCGGCGTCGACCACGTCGTCGTCAACCGACCCCGCGGAGGTGGGGTCGCCGGCCTCGGCACCCTCGGCCGCGGAGGCCTCGTAGATGGCCTGGCCGACGGCCTGCGCCTCGGTGTTGACCTTCTCGACCGCGGACTTGATGGCGTCGACGTCCGAGCCCTCGAGGGCGGTCTTGGCGTCGGCGATCGCGGCCTGGAGCGACTCCTTCTTGTCGGCCGGGATCTTGTCCTCGTTCTCCGAGACGAACTTCTCCGTCTGGTAGATCGTGGACTCGGCCTGGTTGCGGGCGTCCGCCTCCTCGCGACGCTTGTGGTCCTCGGCGGCGTGCTCCTCGGCGTCCTTGATCATCTGGTCGATCTCCTCCTTGGACAGGCCGGAGCCGTCCTGGATGATGATCGTGTTCTCCTTGCCGGTGCCCTTGTCCTTGGCGGTCACGTGGACGATGCCGTTGGCGTCGATGTCAAAGGTGACCTCGATCTGCGGCACGCCACGCGGCGCGGGGGCGATACCGGCGAGCTCGAACGAGCCGAGCAGCTTGTTCTGCGCCGCCATCTCGCGCTCACCCTGGAACACCTGGATCTGCACCGACGGCTGGTTGTCGTCGGCCGTGGTGAAGGTCTCCGACCGCTTGGTGGGGATGGTCGTGTTGCGCTCGATGAGCTTGGTCATCACGCCGCCCTTGGTCTCGATGCCCAGCGACAGCGGGGTCACGTCGAGCAGGAGCACGTCCTTGACCTCGCCGCGGAGCACGCCGGCCTGCAGCGCGGCGCCCACGGCGACGACCTCGTCCGGGTTGACGCCCTTGTTGGGCTCCTTGCCGCCGGTCAGCTCCTTGACCAGGTCGGACACGGCCGGCATGCGGGTCGAGCCACCGACGAGCACCACGTGGTCGATGGTAGACACGGCGATCCCGGCGTCCTTGATGACGGCCTGGAACGGCTTGCGGCACCGGTCGAGCAGGTCCTGCGTGATCTTCTGGAACTCCGAGCGCGACAGCGTCTCGTCGAGGAAGAGCGGGTTCTTGTCCGCGTCGACCGTGATGTACGGCAGGTTGATCGAGGTGGACTGACCGCTCGACAGCTCGATCTTCGCCTTCTCGGCGGCCTCACGCAGACGCTGCAGCGCCATCTTGTCCTTGGTGAGGTCGATGCCGTTCTGCGCCTTGAACTTGTCCACGAGCCAGTCGACGATCCGCTGGTCCCAGTCGTCACCACCGAGGTGGTTGTCACCGGAGGTCGCCCGGACCTCGACGACGCCGTCGCCGATGTCGAGCAGGGAGACGTCGAAGGTACCGCCACCGAGGTCGAAGACCAGGATGGTCTGCTCCTTGTCGCCCTTGTCCAGCCCGTACGCCAATGCGGCCGCGGTGGGCTCGTTGACGATGCGCAGGACGTTCATGCCGGCGATCTGGCCGGCGTCCTTGGTGGCCTGACGCTGGGCGTCGTTGAAGTAGGCGGGGACGGTGATGACGGCGTCCGTCACCTCCTCACCGAGGTAGGACTCGGCGTCGCGCTTGAGCTTCTGGAGCGTGCGCGCGCTGATCTCCTGCGGGGTGTAGTTCTTGCCGTCGATCGAGTCCGACTTCCAGTCCGTGCCGATGTGGCGCTTGACCGAGCGGATGGTGCGGTCGACGTTGGTGACCGCCTGGTTCTTGGCCGGCTGGCCCACGAGGACCTCGCCGTTCTTGGCGAACGCGACCACCGACGGGGTCGTGCGCGACCCCTCGGCGTTGGCGATCACGTTGGCCTCGCCGCCCTCGAGGACGGCGACGCAGGAATTGGTGGTGCCGAGGTCGATACCGACTGCACGTCCCATGATGTTCTCCTTCTCTCCGCGCCGTTACCGCGCGGACGGGGGGTGGTCCGAAACTCTGTTGTTCAGCAGACCCGGCTCAAGGCTCGGATCAGTGACTCCACCCTGCCTCTCGGCGGTGGCGCCGTCAACCCAAGTTGAGTCCGGATCGCTGAGGTTTGACGCCCTGTACAACTGGGGACCGGCCCGATCCATTCCCGGGGTGATCCAGATCACGCGGAAACCTGCGTCCACCTGACTCAATTCGCCCTGGCGCCCATCCACGCGCCCGCGCACCCGCACGCCCGCCCGCGCGCCCGCACGCCCGCACGCCCGCACG
>NZ_JAALEF010000049.1:0-13817 GCF_014145245.1 Dietzia sp. B44
CGCCACTTGTTCAGCAGTCTCCTAGAGGCGCACGGGGTAGTCCCGCTGCTCGATGTCCGGGGTGATGCGCCCCTCCACGAAGATGCCGTGCCAGATCATGAAGCACAGCATCGTCCAGATCCGGCGGCTGTGGTCGGACTCGCCACGGCGGTGCTCGTCGAGCATGCGCAGGACGGCGGCCTTGTCCACGAACTCGTCGGTGCCCGAGGCCGCGACCTGCTCGCGCGCCCAGTCGTGCAGTTCCGGTCCGGCCAGCCAGTGGCGGGTCGGGACCGGGAAGCCGAGCTTCTTCCGGTGCAGCACGTGCGCCGGCACGATCCGCTCGAGCGCCTTGCGGAGCGCGTACTTGGTGGTCCCGTGCGCCACCTTCTCCGTGTACGGCAGGCGGGAGGCGACCTCGTAGACCTCGCGGTCGAGGAACGGCACGCGCAGCTCGAGCGAGTTGGCCATGGTGACCCTGTCCGCCTTGACCAGGATGTCCCCGCGGAGCCACGTGAACAGGTCCAGGTGCTGCATCCGGGCGACAGGGTCCCACCCGCGGGAGCGCTCGTAGATCGGCGCCGTGACGTCCTGGTGGCTCCACTCGGGACGGTAGTCGGTGAGGACCGAGCGGACCTGGTCCTCGGAGAACGAGCGCGCGTTGCCGTAGTAGCGGTCCTCGAGACTCATGGATCCGCGATGCAGCAGGCTCTTCCCACGCGTGCCCTCGGGGATCCGCGTGCTCACCCTTCCCAGTGCGCGGCGCAGGCCACCGGGGATCTTCTCGAACGGTGCGAGCGAGAGCGGCTCCTTGTAGATGGTGTATCCGCCGAAGAGCTCATCCGCGCCCTCGCCGGACAGGACCACCTTGACGTGCTTGCGGGCCTCGCGGGCGACGAAGTACAGCGGGACCAGGGCCGGATCGGCGACCGGCTCGTCGAGGTACCAGATGATCTCGGGGATCGCGGCGGCGAACTCCTCGGGCGAGACCACCTTGACGATGTGTTCCACACCGATCGCCGCGGCGGACTCGGCGGCCACGTCCACCTCCGAGTAACCCTCCCGCTCGAACCCCGTGGTGAAGGTGAGGAGGTTCTCGTTGTGACGCCGGGCGAGCGCGGCGATGGCGGTGGAGTCGATGCCGCCGGACAGGAACGAACCCACGGTGACGTCGGCGCGCATGTGCTTGGCCACGGAGTCCTCGAGGGCCACGGCGATCTCCTCGTAGCGGCGCTCGGAATCGCCGTCGGCGACAGGGACCACGGGGAAGGTCGGCTCGAAGTAGCGCTCGATCACCGGAGCGGCGCCGGGGGAGAGGGTCGCGTGGCAACCGGATTCCAGGCGGCGGACACCGCGGGTCAGCGTCTCGTCCTCGGGGACGTACTGGAGGGTGACGTAGTGCTGTAGGGCGCGGGTGTCGAGAGAGGTGTCGACGGCGAGGAGGTCGATCAGTTCGGTGATCGACTTCTTCTCGCTCGCGAACGCGGTGCCCCCGGGGCCGGTCGCCATGTAGAGGGGCTTGATGCCGAAGGGGTCGCGGGCCACGAAGAGGGTGCGCTCGACGGTGTCCCAGATCGCGAAGGCGAACATCCCGCGGAGCCGGCGGACGGCGGCGGGTCCCCAGTGGTGGAACGCCACCACGATCGGCTCCCCGTCGCCCTCGGTCCGGAACTCGGCATCGAACTCCTCACGGAGTTGTGCACGGAGTTCGACGTAGTTGTAGATCTCGCCGTTGAACGTCAACGCGTAGCGTTCAGGGCTCTCCGGCGGGCCCCAGCGCAGCGGCTGGTGCGAATGCGCGATGTCGATGATCGACAGACGATTGAAGCCGAACGCCAGGTCGTCGTCGACCCAGGTCCCCACCTCGTCCGGACCGCGGTGACGCTGGCACCCCATCGCACCCAGGACCCTCGACTCGTGGGTGCGGGCGGAGCCGTCGGGGGTGAGCAGACCAAGCAGGCCACACATTCGTCGGGTACCTCGTCGATCGTCGTCGGGGGTGGGGATAACCCGCGTCTGCGGGCCATGATGGGTTCGAATACTACTGGTCCCGGGACTCCCGACCGCCGCGCCGGACGGCGGAGGGGTGGGTTGGGTGAAATGCCGGGACCCGCGGCTTCCAAACTGAGAGCCGTGGTCTACGATTCCTAAGTGTCCCGGCCACGTGGTCGGTGCCGCTGATCAGGAAGGCGTGATGGTGGAACAGCGTGACGGGCGTCGTCGGACGCGCAGGGCTGCACTCGCGGTGTCGCTCGGCACATTGGGCTTGTTGTTGTCCGGTTGCAGCCTCCACACCGACAACAAATGGTGGAACCAGACCATGAACTTCGGGTTCCCCAACGGGATCACGCCCGAGGGCATCGCCATCAGGGAGTTCTGGACTATCACCGTCATCACCTCGCTCGTCGTCGGGTTCTTCGTGTGGGGCCTGATCTTCTGGACGATGGCCTTCCACCGCAAGAGGAAGAACGACGACGGCGAGTTCCCGCGTCAGACCGCGTACAACGTGCCGCTCGAGCTGGTCTACACCGCCGTGCCGTTCGTGATCATCTCGGTGCTCTTCTACTTCACGGTCATCACGCAGAACAAGGTCCTGGACCTCCGGCCGGAGGAAGAGGTCGGCGTCAAGGTCGACGTCACCGCGTTCCAGTGGAACTGGAAGTTCGGGTACAACAAGGTCGACGTCGCGGGTGTGTCCATCGAGGACGGCACCAACGAGCAGGCCCAGCGTGACGCCGAGGAGGCCGGGGTGCTCTCGGAGGAGCAGCGCATGGCCCTCGGTCACGACGGCGAGCCCGCCGCCGGTGGTCCGATCCATGGTCGCCTCGCCGAGGACAAGTCGTACCTCCACTTCAACAACATCGAGACCGTCGGCACCTCGGAAGAGGTCCCGGTGCTCGTACTGCCGACCGGAACCCGCGTCGAGTTCCGCCTCGCGGCGGCCGACGTGATCCATTCCTTCTGGATCCCCGAGTTCATCTACAAGCTCGACGTCATGCCGCACCCCGGCCAGAACCAGCAGCTGAGCATGTTCCAGATCGCGGAGATCGAGCGTGAGGGTGCCTTCGTCGGACGGTGTGCCGAGATGTGCGGCGCGTACCACGCGATGATGAATTTCGAGCTCAGGGCGGTGTCGCCGGAGGCCTTCGCGGAGTACATCGAGTTCCGCCAGGACAACCCGACCGCGTCCAACGCGGAGGCGCTCGCGTCGATCGGCGAGGAGCCCTACTCCACGTCCACGGCACCGTTCAAGACCGGCCGCAGCGATACCCGCGACCAGAACAACATCATCGAGAACGCATCCGCTAACTGACGTCTCTCCCGGTATCACGCGAAGGGCTCCTGCACGATGAACGCAACAGTAAGAATCTTCGACGGACTGGTGGTCTTCCTCGCCATCCTGGCCATCGCGTACACCTACCTCACGGGCACCTCGCGCACGGGTATCGAGTGGGTGGGCTCCACGGCTCTCGTGCTCTCCGCCGGGCTGTGCCTGCTGATCGGTGGGTACCTCCGCTTCGTGGCGCGGCGCATCAGCACGCTTCCCGAGGACTACGAGGAGGCGGAGATATCCGACGGCGCCGGCGAGCTCGGGTTCTTCAGCCCGCACAGCTTCTGGCCGTTCTTCATCGCCTTCTCGATCCTCATCATCGGTTTCGGCGCGGCGTTCTGGAACTGGTGGGTGCTGCTCGGTGGCGCGACCGCGCTGATCATCACCGCCTGTGCCCTGGTCTTCGAGTACCACTGGGGCCGCGAGAAGCACTGACCGACGGTCAGACCCCACGAGGCCCCCACCGCGAGACGCGGTGGGGGCTTCGTTTGTTCACGGATCACCGCCCGAAGCCGGGACTCATGTCGGCAACCCGCGGTCGTGGCGTCTCCGACGTCGGGGGCATCACCCGGGAACGAGCTCGGGCCGGGACCCGCGCGGCGCGCAGGTCCCGGCCCGGATCAGGCCCGGTGGGGGACTACAGTCCCATGTCCTTGGCGATGATGGTCTTCATGACCTCGTTGGTCCCGCCGTAGATCCGGTTGACCCGGTTGTCGGTGTACAGGCGGGCGATCGGGTACTCGTTGATGAACCCGTATCCGCCGTGCAGCTGCAGGCAACGGTCGATGACCTCGGCCGCGATCTCGGTGCAGAACAACTTGGCCGATGCGGCCTCGGCCGCGGTCAGCTCTCCCTCGTCGAGTGCCTCGAGCGCGCGGTCGGCGACGGCCTGCGCCGCGTCGACCTTGGCCTGGCAGGCGGCGAGTTCGAACTTGGTGTTCTGGAACGAGGCGACCTCCTTGCCGAAGACCGTGCGCTGCTGGGTGTACTCCTTGGCGAAGCGCACCGCGGCCGCGGCCTGGGCGTAGGCGCCGTACGCGATTCCCCAGCGCTCGGACGGCAGGTTCTGGCCGAGGTAGTAGAAACCACGGTTCTCCTCGCCGAGGAGGTCCTCGACAGGGACCTTGACGTCGCTGAAGGCCAGCTCCGCGGTATCGGAGGTGCGCAGACCGACCTTGTCGAGCTTGCGTCCCACGGAGTAACCCGCGAGCTTGGTGTCGACGGCCAGGAGGGAGATGCCGAAGCGACGGTCGTCCTCGCGCGGGGGAGCGGTCCGGGCGCAGACGATCACGCGGTCGGCGTGGACACCGCCGGTGATGAAGGTCTTGGCACCGTTGAGGACGTAGTGGGTGCCGTCCTCGGAGAGCTTGGCGGTGCTCTTCATGCCGGCGAGGTCCGAGCCGGTGCCCGGCTCGGTCATGGCCAGCGCCCACATCTCCTCGCCGGAGACGAACTTGGGCAGATAACGCTGCTTCTGCTCCTCGGTCGCCAGGGCCTTGATGTAGGGCAGGCCCAGCAGGACGTGAACGCCCGATCCACCGAAGTTCACGCCCGCCCGGGCGGTCTCCTCGGACAGGATGGCCTCGAACTTGTGCGAGTTGATCCCGGCGCCGCCGTACTCCTCGTCGACGTTGATGCCGAAGACCCCGAGATCGGCGAGCTTGTAGTAGAACTCGCGCGGCACGATGCCCGCGTCGAACCACTCCTGGAAATGGGGGGACACCTCGGACTCGATGAAGGCGCGGATGGTCTGGCGGAAGGCCTCGTGGTCTTCGTTGAACACTGTGCGACGCAAGGGTGTATGCCTTTCCATTGGACGACCCGCCGTGAGAGGGGGACGGGGCGATCTGGTGAATGTCTCCTACCAGAAGTGATCGTACAAGGTCGCGAACCGCGACATGGCGGGGGTTACCGGCTGGTAGCTTCAGTCCCGTACCACGCTGCCGTCCGTCGGTGGCCGGAAGTCGAGCGCGTCCGCCGCCACGATGCGGATCGGGCCTCGGATGTCGGCTCCGGAGACGACCCGGCCACGTTGCGTGATGGCGACGACGCCGTCCGCTCGGAGATCCAGGGCGACCTGTCGGGCGGTGTCCATGAGCTCGCGCCACTGTTCGCCGCCCACCGTGCGGGCGGCGTCGCTGGGGCAGATCGAGCCCTCGCCGCGGGAGCGGAGCAGCGTTCGGATCGTCGCGGCCAACCGGTTCCGCGTCCCCTCCTCGGTCGGATCCCACCAGGGGTCGCCGCGCTCGCCCAGCGCGGTCTTGGCGTCGTGCACCATCACCCGCGCGGCGTCACCCTCGGACTTCACGAGCCGGCGGCCGGTCATGAGCGCGGAGACGAGTTCGGTCCTGAGCGTGTCCGGGATCGACGGATCGGTGGCCCTCCATCGCCTCCCCCTGACCACGATGTAGCGACCGTCCTCGGTGTGTTCGACCTCGTTGCGCGTCACACCGCGATCATGCCCGCACGACGTTGAGGTGTCACGAAACCCGCCGGTCGGGCCACGGAAACGCGCCGGGAAGCTAGTGTAGAACGTGTTCTAGTAGGCGTCGGCCCACGGCCGGTGTCCGGGCCGTGTGCCCGTGACGACGAGATGAGGAGAGCCCGTGACGACGCAGGCCGGCACGTTCGATGCAGAGTTCGATGTGGTTGTGGTGGGATCGGGCGTCGCGGCGCTCTTCGGCGCGGCCGCGGCGGCCTCGCGGGGGCTGTCCACCTGTCTCGTCGAGAAGACGGACCGTTTCGGGGGCACCTCCGCGTACTCGGGCGGCGCGGTGTGGTTGCCCGGCAACGCCGTCCTCGCCCGCGACGGGCTGGAGGACTCGGTGGACACGGGCCGCACCTACTTCCGCGCCGTCGTGGGCGACCGGACCGACCACGACCTGCAGGACGCGTACCTGAACACCGGGCCGATGGTCGTCGACTTCCTCCAGGACACGCTGGGGATCCCTACGAGATTCCAGGCGTTCCCCGACTACTTCGACGCACCCGGACGCCAGGAGGTGGGTCGAAGCATCTACCCCAAGCCCATCAAGGGGGAGGAGGTCGGTGAGCGCACCGGAGATATCCGCTCCTCGGTGCCGTCGGATCAGTTCGGTTCCCCGGAGGACACCGCCAGGTTGGAGGGCGGCCGCGCCTGGGTCGCCCGGCTCGTGCTGGCGTTGGATGGCATGGAGTCGGCCGAGCTCTGGCTGTCGACGGCTGCGGAGCGACTTATCCGCGACGACGACGGGCGGGTCGTGGGGGTCGAGGTGCGAGAGGGCTCGGGCCTGCGGTCGATTCGCGCACGGCGGGGCGTACTCGTCGCCGCGGGCGGATTCGAGCGGTCGACGGAGTTGCGTCGACGGTGGCAGCGGATGCCGACCTCTGACTGGTCGGCCTCCCACCCGGATACCGGTTCCGGGGACGCCGTCCGCATGTTCGACGAGGTCGGGGCCAGACTCGACCTGCTGGACCAGTCATGGTGGTGTCCGGCGACACTGTTCCCCAACGGGCACGCGGCGTTCACCCTCGGTTTCCGCTCCGGGATCATCGTCGACGGCGCAGGTCGTCGCTTCGCCAACGAACTCCTGCCGTACGACCAGATGGGCCGTCGCATGCACGCCCGGATGGACGACGGAGCGGGCGAGGAGTTCTGGTTCGTCTTCGATGACTCGGAGGCGGGCGGGTATCCGGCGATCTGCGTCCCCGCCCCTGATCCCGAGCAGCTGCGGGCGGCCGGGCTCTGGCACACCGCAGCGACGATCGGGGAGCTGGCCCAGGCCATCGGTATCGATCCGGACGTCCTCGCCGAGAGCGTCACCCGGTTCAACGGCCATGCCGCGCAGGGCAGAGATGACGACTTCGGACGGGGCGAGGATCCGTACGGGAGGTTCTTCCTCGGCGCCTCCACTGCCGAGGAATGCCTGCGGCCCCTGGGGGGCGATCGTCTGCACGCCGTGCGCCTGGTGCTGGGGGACCTGGGCACCAAGGGTGGTGCCGTGATCGACCCGAACGGGGCCGTGGTGGGTACCGACGGTGCACCGATCCCGGGCCTCTACGCCGCCGGCAACTCGTCGGCGTCGGTGTCCAGTGAGGCATACCCGGGTCCCGGGGTTCCCCTGGGGTCGGGCATGACCATGGCCTTCCGGGCCGTGGCCGACATGGCCGGGAAGCCGCTGCCGGTGAACCCCGCTCCGGTCGCCCGGTGACCGGAGCGCCCGCCACCTCTCGCGGGTGGCCGGGCACGGTGACCGCACCTCCCGGGTGGTCCCACGGGCCTCCGGCCCAACCCGTCCCATGAGGAGGACGTCCCAGGCGCCGGGGTGAGGCCGGTGTCACGCGGCCCGCGACGTCGACCCCCCGACAGATCACCCGCTCCCGAAAGATCACTCGCCCCCGGTGGAGGAGGCGAGACGACCGCGGGCCGGAACTCCTCTCGGAGCTCCGGCCCGCGGTCGGGTGTCAGCGGTGGATCAGTGCTCGTCGTGGCGACGCGTACGGTTCTCCTGCTGCAACGTGGTGAGCATCGAGTGCTCGCGGTCGTGCTTGCCGTGATCGGCGTCGTCGAGATGACGCACCTCGTCGACGGGGTCGGCGGTGAGTGCGCCCCGCGGGGGCCGGCCGGCCGCACCGAGCTGGTTCATCTTCGTGGGCACCTTGGCACCCGCGTACTCGAGCGGAACCGCGTGACCGTGCTCGTCCATCCCGCCCAGCGGCTGGTGGACCTCGACGAACTCGCCCTGCGGCATCCGCATGATGATGCCGGTCTCGATCCCGTGCTCCAGGACCTCCCGGTCGGCCCGCTGGAGACCCAGGCAGAGACGGTAGGTGAAGAAGTACATGACCGGCGGCAGCAGGATCAGACCGATCCGGCCCGCCCATGTGGTGGCGTTCAGCGAGATGTTGAAGTGATACGCGATGAGGTCGTTGGATCCCATCAACACCAGGATCACGTAGAACGTGATGGCCATGACGCCGGCGGCGGTACGAACCGGAACGTCGCGCGGACGCTGGAGCAGGTTGTGGTGCGCGGTGTCACCGGTGAGCTTGGCCTCGATCCACGGGTACAGGAACATCACCGCGACCATGGCGCCGAGCATCACGGCCACCCAGAGGACGGCAGGGATGGTGTAGTTGCCCAGGTAGATCTCCCACGCAGGCATCACGCGGGCGCCGCCCTCGGTCCACAGCATGTACCAGTCGGGTTGCGAGCCGGCGGAGATGTGGGATGGGTTGTACGGCCCGAGGTTCCATATCGCGTTGATGGTGAACAGGCCCGAGAAGAGCATGAGCATGCCGACCGTGATGGCGCCGAACGCGATGGACTTGACGGCGAAGACCGGGAGGATCCGGACGCCGACGACGTTGTTCTCCGTGCGGCCCGGCCCGGGGAACTGCGTGTGCTTCTGGTACCAGACCAGCGCGAGGTGCGCGGCGATCAGGGCCAGGATGATGGCGGGGATGATGAGCACGTGCAGGACGTAGAAGCGCGGGATCATGAGGTCGCCGGGGAAGTCCCCGCCGAAGATCATCCAGTGCATCCAGGTACCGATCACCGGGAGCCCGACGATGATGCCGGAGGTGATCCGGAGGCCGGTGCCCGACAGGACGTCGTCCGGCAGGCCGTAGCCGAGGAAGCCCTCGACGATGCCCAGCAGCAGGAGGACGCAGCCGATGACCCAGTTGGCCTCACGCGGGCGACGGAACGCACCGGTGAAGAAGATGCGGATCATGTGGACCACCATCGAGGCGACGAAGAGCAGCGCCGCCCAGTGGTGGATCTGCCGGACGAAGAGCCCGCCACGCACCTCGAAAGAGATGTTGAGCGCGGTCTCGTAGGCCCGGGAGATCTCGATGCCGTTGAGCGGGGCATAGGCGCCCTGGTAGATCACCTTCGACATCGACGGGTCGAAGAAGAGGGTGAGGTACACGCCCGAGATCAGCAGGATCACGAAGCTGTACAGGGCGATCTCGCCCAGGAGGAACGACCAGTGCGTGGGGAAGACCTTGTTGATCTGCCGGCGCATGCCCTTGGCCATGGTGTACCGCGAGTCGAGCGCATTGCCGACCGCGGCGATTTTGGTGTTGTTACTCATGAACGACGCTCCCAGAAGGCAGGTCCGACCGGCTCGATGAAGTCACCGTTGGCGACGAGGTAACCCTCGTTGTCAACCGCGATGGGCAACTGCGGCAGTGCGCGCGCGGCGGGGCCGAAGACCGGCTTCGCGTACTCGAGCGCGTCGAACTGCGACTGGTGGCACGGGCAGAGGAAGCGGTGCGTCTGCTGCTCGTACAGTGAGGTGGGGCAGGCGAGGTGCGTGCAGATCTTCGAGTAGGCGTACAGGTCGCCGTAGTTGAAGTTCTCCTGGCCCTTGCGCTTGATCACCCGGGCCGCGTCCGCCGGGCGGAAACGGATCAGCATGACCGAGTTGCGCACGCCGTGGATGGAGTGCATGTGCTCCTCGAAGTCGCCCAGGGCGCTCGCGGGAAGCGGGAACACGGACTCGAGTCCACCGGCCGCCAGGTCCTCGACGTGGATGCGCTCGAGGCGCCCCTCTCCCGCGGGGGGATGGCCGTCCGGGTAGACCTTGCCGGTGTCGCGACCGAGGTACACCTTCTCGGCCGGGAGTCCGTCCGGGCGGGTGTCGGACGCGAGGGTCCACCCCGTGGTGTGCAGGGTGCCGTCTCCGGCGATGGTGAGTTCCCCACGGCGCCACGGGTTCTTGACCATGCCACCGAGCGGCAGGATCGCGGACAGACCGATGAGGGCGACGCTCGCTCCGAGGAAGCCGCCCATGACCTTGCGGCGACCCAGGGTCGAGGTCTTCCAGGAGTCGTTGAGCCCGGCGACGAGGGTCCGGCGGTCGATGTCCTCCGACGGGCCGTCGTGACGGGTCTGGACCGAGATCTCCTCGGGGATGAACTTCTTGGTGAACTGCACCGCACCGAAGCCCAGGAAGAGGATCGACAGGCCGATCGTCAGGCCGAGGAGGGGCGTGTACACCATGTAGAGCCAGTAGCCGTCCTCGCCCTGGCCGCGGTACTCCCAGGGCCAGGCGATGTAGATGACGGCGAAGGCCAGCGCGAGGACCGCGGACAGTGCGAACCAGGTGGTGACGACTCGTGCGGCACGCTTCTCGGATCGCGTGGTGACACCGTCCGGCCACCGGTTCTCGCGGAATCGGACGTCGACCTCGTCGAGTTCGGTTCCCAACCGGACGAGCTCGGCGTCGCTCATCCGGTCGAGGTCCGCGGGGGACGGGTTCTTGGGGGTCTCACTCATGAACGGGATCCGATCCAGAGGGTCGCACCGATGAGGGCGACGATGCCGACTAGCCAGATGGCCACACCTTCGGTCACGGGGCCGAGTCCGCCGAGCGCGTAGCCGCCGGGCGAGACCTTGGAGTCCGTGTCCTTGATGAAGGCGATGATGTCCTTCTTCTCGTCAGGCGTGAGCTGACGGTCCGAGAACTTGGGCATGTTCTGCGGACCGGTGAGCATCGCCTGGTAGATCTCCTGCTCGTTGGCAGGGTCGAGGATGGGGGCGTACTTGCCCGCCGACAGCGCTCCGCCGCGACCGGTGAAGTTGTGGCAGGAGGCGCAGTTGAGGCGGAAGAGCTCGGAACCGCGCGCGATCTCCTCGGCGCGGGCCTCGCCCGAGGCACCGCGCAGCGACCCCTGGGCGATCGACCCGTCGGGATCGGTGACGATCTCGGGACCGCCGCCGAAGAGGTGGACGTACGCCGCGAGCGCGATGATCTGGTGCTCGCTGTAGCGCGGCTTCTTGCGCTCGGCCTGGGCCTCGTTGTTGGCCGCCGGCATACGACCGGAATGGACCTGGAAGTAGGTCGCGCCCGCGCCCGTGCCGACGAGCGAGGGCCCGCGGTCCTCGACACCCTGCAGGTTCATTCCGTGGCAGGTGATGCACGCGACGTCGTAGATCTGCTTGCCCTCGGCGATGAGCGCGGCCTGGTCCTGCTGGGCCGTCGCGACCTGGGGATCGGGAACGACGGCAGTGGCGATGGCCCCGGCGCCGAGGAGACCGGCGGCGATGACGAGCGCGCCGGTCGCCTTACGGCGACGCTTGGACGAGACCGGGCGCGCCGGATTCACCGCGGGCTCCGGCGACGGCGTGTCCGCAGCGGGTGGGTGAGGTGAGTTCATTATGAGTTCCCTTTGGAGTTGGGACCTGCTGGACGCAGCGTCCTGCGGCCAGCTGACTACTGAATGAAGTAGATGGTGACGAAGAGGCCGATCCAGACCACGTCGACGAAGTGCCAGTAGTACGACACGACGATGGCCGCCGTGGCCTGGGCGGGAGTGAACCGGGACATGGTCGTCCGCATGACGAGGACGACGAACGCCAGGACGCCGGCCGCCACGTGGAGGCCGTGGAAACCGGTGGTGATGAAGAAGACGGACCCGTAGACGCTGGACGAGATCGTGGTGCCCTCGAGGTACAGCATGACGTACTCGTAGGCCTGACCGATGAGGAAGACCGTGCCCATGAGGGCCGAGATGATGTACCAGCGACGGAGACCGAAGACGTCACCCTGCTCGGCGGCGAAGACGCCCATCTGACAGGTAACCGAGGACGCCACGAGGATCGCCGTGATAGTCAGGGCGAACGGGACGTTGAGGTGCGTCGGGTAGGAGGGCCAGTCACCTCCCGAGTTCGCCTTGGAGACGAAGTACATCGCGAACAGCCCCGCGAAGAACATCAACTCCTGGGACAACCAGATGATGGTGCCCACACTGACCATGTTCGGCCGGTTCAGCGAATGAACGCGCTGAGCCATTGCCGATCCTGAGTTATCCACTGCGCTCGTCACGAGGCCAAGTATGACCCCTGAGGTGGGCGGAGGCTGCAGGGACCCCCGATTTCGGCGTGTCCCCACAGCGTTTTCGCAGGTCGTTCCTAGAACTCCCCGGTAACCCGTCAGGGGACGCACCCCGTGCAGGGGTATCAGGGCCTTCTCAGGCTCTTCTGCGGCTGGGGGAACGGGTCCCGTGACGGGAGTCCGCGGGCACCGACGACGCGGCTGGTGGCACGATTGTCACTGTGCGGTCGGACGGTGACGGACCGCCGGGATCCAGGGAGAGAGGTCGGGACACGTGGGGAGTTCTGCAGCGTTCGACGAGGGCCGGTCCTGGCCCGGGGTACTCGGCACGCTCACGGCGGGTGAGGACCTGGAACCGGCGGACGCCCGCTGGGCGATGTCCCGGATCATGGAGGGCCTCGCGACGGATGCGCAGATCGCGGCGTTCGGGGTCGCGCTCGACATGAAGGGTGTCACGGGTCCGGAACTGGACGCCCTGTCCTCCACGATGCTCGACTACTCGCGTCGCGTGCCGACCTCCCGGCCCTGCGTCGACATCGTCGGGACCGGCGGGGACCGGCAGGGAACGGTGAACATCTCCACCATGTCCGCCCTCGTCGTGAGCGCCTGCGGAGTGCCCGTGGTCAAGCACGGTAATCGTGCGGCGTCATCGAAGAGCGGAGGGGCCGACGTCCTCGAGGCTCTCGGGGTGGCGATCGACCTGGGCCCGGAGGAGGTCGCCCGGTGTGTCGACGAGGTGGGTGTGGCCTTCTGCTTCGCCCCCGTGTTCCATCCCGCCCTCCGCTTCGCCGCCGCGCCACGGCGGGAGATCGGCATCCCGACCGTCTTCAACATCCTGGGTCCCCTGACCAACCCCGCGGCCCCCGCGGCCAACCTCATCGGGTGCGCCTTCGACCGTCTCATGACCGTGATGGCGGAGGTCTTCGCGCTCCGCGGGCGCTCGGCGCTCGTCGTGCGGGGAGCCGACGGCCTCGACGAGATCACGATGACCGGGCCGACCCGCGTGCTGCGCGTCTCGCACGGCCGGATCGAGGAGGACGAGATCGCCCCCGGCGACTTCGGGATGGCGACGTGCGCGATCGAGGAGCTGCGTGGGGGGGACGGGCAGCACAACGCGGGCGTCGCCCGGGACCTGCTGGCGGGTAAGAAGGGCCCCGTCAGGGATGCCGTCCTGCTCAATTCCGCGGCTGCGCTGGTGGCTTTCGACGGACTCGAGCCGGGAGCTGACCTGGTGACCGCGATGACGTCGGCGGTGGATCGCGCCGCGAGGGCGGTGGACGACGGCGAGGCGGCCGGACTCCTGGACAGGTGGGCGGCCTTCAGCGTCGCGCGGGACTGATCCCTGCTCTGCTCGTCTCCGCGGCCGCCCGTTCGGCTCGATCCGCCCATGCGGTCAGAGTGTGGGCACCGTCGACGGGGAGGGCCCAGCAACCCGCGACCGACACGATGCGGGTGGGTGCGGAGTCGATCCATCTGTGCACGTTCCGGATCTCCGAGGCGCTGGCGCCGGAGAACGGCCCGGGTCCGGGTCGCACGGTCGTGGCGCCCGCCCTGAGTGAGTCGATGACGGGGAGGGGGGCGGCCCCGGCCGGCACGATCCCCGAGGCGGCCAGACGTCCGTGACGCACGACTGCCACGGCCCATGTGCGCGCGGGGCCGGGCTGGGCCAGGACCAGCTCGGGCAG
>NZ_JAALEF010000502.1:0-1390 GCF_014145245.1 Dietzia sp. B44
CGAGCGCCGCGGGCAGGCCCAGCGAGAGCAGGCCCGATCCGGCGAACGCCGACCACAGTCGCTCGTCGTATCCGGCGTCGGCGACACCGCGACTGGGCAGGGCGGTGAGCAGCTCATCGGCCGGGGCGGCCGTGGTGAGCGCCCCGGCCACGGCCTCGGCGACGGCGACCTGGGTCTCGGTACGGGTGAAGTCCACGTCAGATCAGTCCTTAGTCGGGAGAGGGTCGGGCACGGGTTCGATCAGTCCCTGGGCAGGCCGAGGATGCGTTCCCCGACCACGTTGAGCAGCACCTGCTCCGTGCCGCCGGCGATGGACAGGCAGCGCACCATGAGGAACTTGCGCCCCTGCTCGGTGAACTCGACCCCGCCGGTGCCGGTGAGCTCGAGTCCGAACTCGGCGATGTCCTGACGGTGGCGCACGCCCACGATCTTGCGGACGGACGACTCGGCGCCCGGGCCGGAGCCGGAGAGGGTCCGCAGGGCGGTGCGCAGGTCGAGCAGACTCCCCACCACACCGTCGGCCACGTGCTTGCCGAGCTCGTCCAGCACCAGGGCGTCGTCCTCCGCCCCCGCCGCGCGGATGAGGCCGACGATCTCCTCGGCGGCGTCGCCGAGCGAGGAACCGCCGCCCATGGCCACTCGCTCGTTGGCCAGGGTCGTGCGGGCGATCTTCCAGCCGTCGTTCACCTGGCCGACCTGGAACTCGTCGGGGACGAACAGGTCCTCGAGGTAGACCTCGTTGAACAGGGCCTCGCCGGTGATCTCGCGCAGCGGCCTGGTCCGGATGCCCTCGGACTTCATGTCCACGAGGAAGTAGGTGATGCCCTTGTGCTTGGGGGCGTCGGGATCGGTGCGGGCCAGGCACATGGCCCAGTCGGCCTCGCGCGCCAGGGACGTCCACACCTTCTGGCCGTTGATCCTCCACCCGCCGTCGACCTTCTCGGCGGTCGCGCGCAGCGCGGCGAGATCGGAGCCGGCGCCGGGCTCGGAGAACAGCTGACACCACTTGATCTCGCCGGCCATGGTGCCGCGGACCAGCCGGTCGGCGTGCTCGGGCGCGGCCTGCAGGATGGTCGGCACGGCCCACCCGCCGATGGTGATGTTGTGGCGGCTCACGCCCGCTGCCTCGAGCTCCTCGTCGATGAGGAGCTGCTCGGCGGGCGAGGCGCCCAGTCCCCACGGCTCGGGCAGGTGCGGCATGAACAGGCCCGTGTCGGCCAGGGCCCGCTTGCGCTCGTCACCGGACACCGCGGCGACCTTCGCCACGAGGGTCCTGATCTCCTCACGCCTGGCGTCGAGACCCTCGACCTCCGACAGGTCGATCTCGAGGTGTCGGCGCGTGCCGGCCAGGGTGAGCTCGGCCAGCGAGCGCCGCCAGCGGGCCGACCCG
>NZ_JAALEF010000503.1:0-1835 GCF_014145245.1 Dietzia sp. B44
CGCCGCGGATGTGGCCGGGTTCGACCACGTGGTGGTGGCGACCGGGGTCCGCCCGCGGGTGCTGGACCTGCCGGGCGCCGACCATCCCATGGTCATGACCTACCCCGAGCTGCTCACCGGCGCGCGCCGGCCCGGCCGTCGCGTGGCGGTGATCGGTGCCGGAGGGATCGGCGTCGACGTCTCCGTGTTCCTGCTGGCCGGCGGGCCGGGACTGGATCTCGACGGCCGCCGCGCACACGGACACTCCACCGACGTAGTGGCGTGGAAGCGGCACTGGGGGGTGACGGACCCGGCTGTCGACAGAGCGGGCCTGGGCACCGCTGTCCTGGACGACCCCGCGCACGAGGTGCACCTGCTCCAGCGCAAGACCACGTCGATCGGCAAGGGCCTGGGCAAGACCACCGGATGGGTCCACCGAGCCGAGCTCAAGACGGGCGGAGTACAGCAGTACACCGGGGTGACCTACGAGAAGATCGACGACGACGGGCTGCACATCCTCGACGCCGATGGCGCCCACCGGGTGGTGCACGTGGACTCGGTCGTGGTGTGCGCGGGCCAGGAATCGGTACGCGACCTCGCCGATGAGCTGGACGGTTCCGGAGCCGGGGCAGGGGCTCGGGTGCACGTGATCGGCGGCGCCGACGTGGCCGCGGAGCTGGACGCCAAGCGCGCCATCAAGCAGGGCGTGGAGCTCGCGGCCACCCTCTGAGCAGCCGCTCCTGCCTCCGACCGCCCTCGCCTGGCGGACCCCGTCCCTCACCTGGCGGACAGAATTCGTGTCCGGCGGGCCGTCCTTCGCATCAGATGTCCGCCAACCGGGGCAGGGTGCCCGCCAACCGGGGCGGGGTGTCCGCCGACCACAGCCAACCACGGTGGGGTCGGGGCGGGGTGTCCGCCAACCACAGCCAACCACGGGGGGGTCGGGGTGGGGTGTCCGCCAACCGGGGGAGGGGTGAGCAGGGGGCTGCGAAGAGGGGTTGCGCGGCTCAGGCGCAGCGCTTCTCGCGGCGGCGGTCCACCACGCTGAACGCCAACGCGCCCGCCGCCAGCGCGGCGATCAGTCCCAGGGCCGCCCGGAACGCGAGCAGCCAGTCGTCCTGGGACTCGACGATCCAGAACAGCACGCCGGGCACGACGGCCGTGCCGATCGCGGTGCCCATGCGCTGGCCGAGGGAGATGATGCTGCCGGCCACCCCGCCGTACGCGGGGTCGACCGCCCGCAGCGTCAGCGTCTGGTTGGGGGAGATGGTCATGCCCTGGGCGGTGCCCATCAGCGCGGCGGGGGCCATGAAGATCAGGTAGCCCACCGCCCCGGATTCGACCAACCCCGCGAGCAGGATGAACGTGCCCAGCGCGGTGAGGGTGAGGCAGAACCCGACGATCACCAGCCGACGCCCGAGCTTCAGCACGAACCGCCCCGCGACCTGCGCGGACACCGCGGCGCAGATCGAGGCGGGCAGGCTCACCAGCGCGGAGTCGATCGGCGCGTACCCCAGGTGGAACTGCAGGTACATGGGCATCACGATCCACAGGCTGGTCCCGCCCATGAAGTAGATCGAGACGATGATCATGCCGTTGCGGAACGCCGGGTCGCGGAAGATCTCGGGATTGACCAGCGGCGGGCGACCGACCCTCTCGTAGCGGCGCTCCCACCAGGCGAACGCCCCGAGCAGGGCCACCCCGAGCGGCACCAGGGCCCACAGCGCGGGGTGGGCCCCGCGGTTGAGGAAGGGCAGCATCACCGAGAGCACGGCCGCCCCGAGCAGCACGATGCCGACCGGGTCCAGGTCGAGGCGGCGGCGCGCTGCCTTCTGCGGCGGGGTCACCGGCGCGGA
>NZ_JAALEF010000504.1:0-1672 GCF_014145245.1 Dietzia sp. B44
AGCCTCAATTCACCGATGAAGTAGCCGGGGCGGTCGCTGGCATGGTCGTGGGTCGTGACCGTATGGAGGGCGTGTGAGGTCCGCCGGTCTGCCCGGCTTTCCACTTTGGTTCCTGGTCGTAGGTGCTGGAGTTGGGAGTCAGATCGGCACGTTGGGCCGGCGCGGGGAGAAGACGGTGTCGTAGAGCGCCTGCCAGGCTGTTTGCCATGGCCAGCTTTCGGGTAGATGGAGTCGGAGCCGCCGGGCTGAGGAGGCGATCCGGGCCGGGATGTTGATGAGTTTGCGGCGGATCGTCGCGGTCGTCGCGCGTGCCAGGCTCGAGCTTGTGGTCAGGGTGGCGGCGGCGCGGGTGAGGTTGAACGCCATGACGGCGCAGGTCAGCCAGGCGGCGTTGGCGTTGAACACGCCCGAGGGCAGGTGCGCCAGCGCGGAGGCTTTCAGGTCAGCGTGGACGTTCTCGATGATCGCGTGTGCGCGGTGGGTCTTGTCGGCCGCCACTGTGTCGTACTGCTCTACGGATGTAGTGGTGAAGAACGCATGGAACCGCCAGGTATCGAACAGGCTCGCCTGCCCACTTGCAGCCTTGGGATTCAGGTCGGGGATACGGCGCACCACGAGCCGACCCGGCACCTGGTCGTTCTTGGGCTTCGAGGTGAATGCGGTGAAGTCGACCTCGGCGACTTCGGCGCGGGAGATCCAACGGTTGGTGTGTTCGTCGAAGATCGCGTCGGTGTAGTTGATCGTGGTCCACGCGTCGTCGTCGATGGTGGCGATGGCACGTTTGACCGCCGGGTCCATGCGTACGGTGACCGAGACCTCGGCTCCGGCGGCCAGGCAGGCGGTGACCATGCTGTGGGAGTAGAACGCCGAATCGCCTCGGACCAGCACGTCACGGCCGTGAAGGTGGGTGCGGCGGATCAGTGCCAGCGTGTCGGTGGCCAGCCGGGCAGCCCCTCGCGGGGACCCGGCAGAGCCCTTGCGCAGCCGTTGAGCGGCGATCACCGGAGCAGCCTGCTCGGTGGAGACCGTGGCCAGCAGCGCGTTCAGGCCACGTACCCCGGAGTAGCCGAACGAGGCGCCCTGCTTGGCGTGTCCGTAGACCTCCACGATCGTGTCGTCGATATCGACCATCACCGTCCCGGTGTCCGACTCATGACCGAGCAGTCCGGTGTGTTCGGCCAGTGCGCGCACGAACCGCGAGGCGATCGCATCGGTTTGGCGGACGTGGCCGAAGGTGAACTGCCGCAGGAACGATCCCAGCGTCGAAGGGGCGTACGGGCGGTCGAAGAGTGTGCCCATCGCCCCGTGGCGCAGCAGGGCCATGTCGTCGATGCTATCCGCGCCTGCGGCCATCCCGGCCACGAGCGAGGCCAGTTTCACTCCACCGTTGGAGCCCTTGTCGGTGGGCACGCTCAGATGCTCGTCACCGAGCCGGTGCAGGCCCGCCCGGTCGGCGAGTTTCATCAGCGGCACGAGGCCGGCGCCCGACACGAGGTTGGGCTCATCGAACGTCGCGAAGCTTACGGGCAGAGTGTGAGATAGTTGCATCTGCGGGATGCCCTTCTTGAATTGGCGATACGGACCTTAAGCAAGTCGTATCTTGCCAGTTCAGAAGGGCATTCTCGCGTTCCCACACCGCGCTAGAAGTTCATCTCATCGGTGGATCCAGGCT
>NZ_JAALEF010000505.1:0-2226 GCF_014145245.1 Dietzia sp. B44
CCGCCGCCGAGGCGGTGACGCTGGCGATCGCCGGCCACAGCGACGGCGCCGACGCCGTGCTGGTGGGCGGGCATCGACGCAGCCGCCTGGCCCCGGCGATCGCCAACCACGTCGTCGTCGCCCCCCACCGCGTGGACCTGTTCGTCGGCACCATCCGATCCAACATCGCGATGCGCCACGACGCGCTGGGTGACGACGCGCTCGGTGACGACGCCCCGGGTGATGCCGCGCTGGGTGGCAAGCCAATTGACGACGACGACAACCCGATTTCCGATGAGGTCCTGGCGGCCTCGGCCGTCGCGGAGATCGTCGAGCACCTGCCCGACGGGCTGGACCACGTGGTGCAGGAGGGGGGACGCAACCTCTCCGGCGGCCAGCGTCAGCGGATCGCGCTGGCCCGCGCCCTGCACGCCGACCCGGATGTGCTGGTGCTGCACGATCCGACCAGCGCCGTGGACGCGGTGACCGAGTGGGAGATCGCCCAGGCCGTGCGCCGCGTGCGCACGAGTCGGCCGGGGCAGGCGACGCTGATCGTCACCTCATCGCCGCCGTTCCTCGCGACCGCCGACCGGGTGGTCCACCTCCCGCGGAGCGGTGAGACGCATTCCGGCACCCATCTCGAGCTGCGCGAGACCTCCGCCTCCTACCGATCGGCGGTCGACCGATGAGCAGCACCGAAACCAGCAGCACCGACACGAGCAGCACTGACACCAGGGCTGCAGAAGCGCCGGACAGCGCCGGGGCCCTGGTCACCACGGGGACCCTTCCACTGGCGAGCGGCCGCGAGTCCCTCGCCGTGCTGTCACCGCTACTCACCGAACGCCGCCTCTACCTGATCCTGGTGTGCCTGACCGGCCTGGTCGCGTCCGTCGCGGGATTGGTGGCGCCGTGGGTGATCGGCTGGCTGGTCGACGTCCTGCCCGGGAGCCAGAACTACACCGCGGTGTGGGTGGGCGCGGGGGCGATCGCCGCCGCAGGCATCGTGGGCGCCGGCTGTGCCTGGGCGGGCCAGGCGTGGCTCGCCCGGTTGACCGAGCCCACGGTGGCTCGGTTGCGCGAGATGGTGATGGACCGCTCCCTGCAACTGGGCGCCGCGCAGATGGAGACCACCGAGACCGGCGACCTGGTCTCCCGCGTGGCCGAGGACGCCCGCGAGATCAGCCAGGCCGCCACCGCCGTGGTCCCGCTGGTGGTGCAGTCACTGTTCACCGTGATCGTCTCGGGGATCGGCCTGGCCGCGGTCGACTGGCGGCTCGGACTGGTGGGGCTGGTCGCGCTGCCCATGTACTGGACCACCCTGCGCTGGTACCTGCCCCGGTCCGGCCCCATCTACGCCGCGGAGCGGGCAGCATTCGGTACCCGCGCCAGCCGACTCCTCGGCGGCATCACCGGATCCCGGACCCTGCACGCCTTTGATGCCCAGGACTCCGAGCTGGACCGGATCACCGCGGCCTCCGGGCACGCGCGGGACCTGTCCATCCGGGTGTTCTACTTTGTCACCCGCGCCTTCAGCCGGAACAACCGCGCCGAGGTCACGGTCCTCGGGCTGCTGCTGGTCGTCGGCTTTGTCCTGGTGGACGCCGGCACCCTCACCGCCGGCGCCGTGACCACCGCCGCGCTGCTGTTCCACCGGCTGTTCAACCCGATCGGCGCGCTAGTGGGCATGGTCGACCAGGTCCAGTCCGCCGGGGCCTCGCTGGTCCGGATGGTCGGGGTGATCACCATGCCCGTGCCCGACCGCACGGCCACGCTCGAGCCCGTCAACGACGAGCCCGGCGCCCAGCCCGTCACCAACCAGCCCCTCACCAACCAGCCCGGCGCCCTCGAGCTGGCCGGCGTCAGCCACTCGTACGGCGAGGGAGCACCTGCCCTGATCGACGTCGACCTGACCCTCGCGCCGGGCGAGGTGGTGGCCGTGGTCGGCTCCACCGGTGCAGGCAAGAGCACCCTGGCGCTGGTCGCCGCCGGGTCCGTGGTCCCCACGCGCGGTACCGCGCGGATGGAAGGGGTGTCGCTGGCCGAGGTCGACCCGCTCGCCCTGCGCCAGCGCATCACCATGGTCTCCCAGGAGGTGCACTCCTTCGCGACGTCGATCGTCGAGAACGTCCGGGCTCCCCGCCCCGAGGCCGGCCTGTCCGAGGTGCGCGCGGCCCTGCAGACCGTGGGGGCCGACTGGGTGGACGACCTGCCCGACGGAGTCGACACCGTGATCGGCGAGGGCGGGCA
>NZ_JAALEF010000505.1:2276-10746 GCF_014145245.1 Dietzia sp. B44
AGATGATCGCCCTGGCCCGCGTGGAGCTGGCCGACCCGGACGTGGTGATCCTCGACGAGGCCACCGCCGAGGCCGGGTCCGCCGGCGCCCGCCGCCTCGACGCGGCAGCGGCCGCAGTGCTGAAGGGCCGCGCAGGACTGGTGGTGGCGCACCGGCTGAGCCAGGCCGCGGCCGCCGACCGGATCCTGGTGATGGACCACGGCCGGGTCGTCGAATCCGGGACGCACGAGGAGCTGTTGCGGACGGACGGGCGGTACGCGGAGCTCAGTCGGGCGTGGTTCGGGGGAGAGTGAGCGGATCACCCCACCACGGGGTCAGGGCATCCGCGCCGCCACCGTCTGGCCCCACTGCTCCGCGCGGGCTTCCTCGCCCTCGAGCAGCTGGGTGTGGGTGTCGACCAGGAAACTCTCCGGCTCAGCGACAAGCGTGAATCCCAGCTTCTGCAGGTTCTTCGCGATTCCCTTAGACGCCCGCCCGGTGAGGATCGCGGGTTTGTCGACGCGCGTATCGAACGCGGCAGCAGCCCCCTCGCGCCGGGAGAGCTCGCCCAGCCAGTCCCTGATCCCCGCAGCGGCCACGTCGGGCTCTATCGTCAGGTCACTATCCGGTTGGTCGGCGGCCTCGACCGCGCCACGCCGGGTCGACTCGCGACTCATCCCGTGCACATGGGTGGGGCCGCCCACGATCACCAGGTCATAGACGGAGGTGTCCTCGTCTATCGCGTGCGAGACGGGGACTGCAGTGACGTCGCCCACCAGAGCGACGCCGCGTGCGATGGCATCGGCGATGTCGTGGGTGCAGCCGTACATCGATTCAAAGACGATCAGTGCGCGCATCGTGCGTGCCACCCCGCTCGACTACCGGTGAGAGCGCATCGCGACCGACCGTTCAGGGGCGCCACGTCTGTTTCTCACTCGATCCTCATCCTTCACCGCGTCTGAGGTGAGCGCAATAGTGGCGGGGGAACCGCGTTGATGACGACGACAACGTCGATCGCCGCGCCCGGTCTGCAAATCAAGCCAGGGCTGCGTCCCACCTGATCTACGGCCGCGAGCATTGTAGATAAGAACTCTATTGTGAATGTGAACTGTGTCACCTAGGGTCTGTCCATGAAGTCAAAGTTTGTCACCGGACTCGCGCTCGGCGCGAGTGTCGTGCTGGCCGGCCCACAGTTCGCCCACGCGGATCCAGCCGCCTTCGACGTCTCCGGCGTGTTCACCAACGGCTGTGGTGACGGTTCGGCCTGGATCGAGCTCAAGGACGACGCCAACGCGGTCGTCGCTTCGCAGAACATCACCGACGGCGGGGCGTTCAGCTTCCCGAATGTGGAGGACGGAGACTACCGGCTCGTGCCGTACGCCCCGGCCGGGTGCGGGCCGACGCCGTACCCCGGAGGCGCCGCCGTCACCGTCGACGGCGCTGATATCACCGGTGTCGATGTGGGACTCGTGGTAGTCCACTCGATCTGGGGAGTGGTGACGGGCTGCGACGCTGGCGAGGGCAATGGTCTCAACGGGGTCGAGGTCTCCCTCGATATCGACACCGAGGCGCTGACCTACAGCGCCATAACCCGCAGCCGCTCGCTCACTGAGGACGGGCAGTTCTTCTTCCAGTACCTGCCCGCCACGGACGGCTACACGGTCACGGTCACGCCGCCGGAGGGCTGCGAGATCGCTGACCCCACCGTCGTCATTGACCTCTCCGATGACGATGTCGAGGACGTGTCGTTCGCGCTGGATCGCGCACCCGGGCCGTTCGGAAGCCTCGGCTCGCTCGACCCCTTCGGCTCGACAGGGTCACTGGGCTCGTAGAAACTGCGCTCGTAGAAACTGCGCTCGTAGAAGCAGCGAGAAACCGCCAGGGGGGCGTTCGTTCGCCCCTCTGGCGGTTTTTTCGTCGACCCCTCTTTCTCACGTGTGTCTCTGTGCTTCACTCGCACGCCCTGCTCGCTGATCTCGTGGGTGTCTTCGCCGATTTGTAGCTTAAGTGAAGTCAGTTCATTTACTGTGGTGTGAACTGGCCCACACAACGATCGGTAGGGATCGCATGACCGACACGGCGATGAACGACACGACGACCGGCAACGCAGCACAGGGCAACCGCGAGGTTCGCCTGGTCAGGCACCCCGATGGTGCCCTGGCGGCGGATGATCTCGAGGTGGTGCCCACCGAGATGCCCGTCATGGCTCCGGGGCACGTGCTCATCCGGAACACCCTGCTCTCGGTGGACGCGGCCACCCGACTGCGCCTCGATCCCGTCTCGCCTCCCGGGTACCTGCCGGCGCTCAAGCCGGGGGAGGCGCTCGCCGGGATGGTGGTCGGCGAGGTGGTCGAGTCGGACGCGGAGGGGTACGCACCCGGGGACCTGGTGCACCACGACCTCGGCTACCGCGACTACGCCTTGGTCGATCCGGAGAACCAGGCCCTCGGCGTGGCCGGCGCGCTGTCCAAGTTGGACCGCGAGCTGGGCCCGCCCGAGCTCCAGGTGGGGCTGCTCGGCATGACCGGGCTCACGGCGTGGGCGGGGATGTTCGTGGTGGCCTCCCTCAAGCCCGACGACGTCGTGTGGATCTCCGCGGCCGCCGGCGCGGTGGGCAGCGTCGCGGCGCAGCTCGCCAAGGCGCACGGGTGCCGGGTGATCGGCAGCGCCGGCAGTGCCGAGAAGGTCACCTATCTCAAGGACGTGCTCGGGCTCGACGCCGCGTTCAACTGGCGTGACGGTCTGGACGGGCCGCTCAGCGAGTTCGCGCCCGAGGGCATCGACGTCTACTTCGACAGCGTCGGCGGCGACCACCTCAGGGCCGCGCTCGATCACCTGCGCCGGCTCGGCCGGGTCGCGCTGTGCGGTGCGATCGGCGGTTACGACGGCAAGCCGCCCGCTGCTCCCGGAAACCTCTTCAACGCCACGAGCAAGGACATCAACCTGCGGGGCTTTCGCGCCGGCACGTTCGCAGATCGTCTGCCCGAGGCCAGGAAGCACCTCGCGGAGCTGTGGCGATCGGGTGACCTGAACCTGGACCTCGCGCGATACGAGGGCCTGGAGTCCGCGCCGCAGGCGATCGTGGACATGCTCTCCGGGCGGACGACGGGCAAGTGCGTGGTGGCGCTGGGCTGAGGGGCCTATTGACGACGACGAGGTCGGCCAGAAGGTGGTGCCATAGACGCGGGCAGAGAGGACACGTAGGCCCGTCAGGGCGCGTAACCGGCCCGCGGTGTAGCCCCGGTCCCGGCGACCGCCTCTGTGATCGCACGCAGTGCGGCATCCGGGTCATCGACGTGTAGCCGCAGCACGGTGACCTCACGCGGGGAGGGTGCACTCCAGGCAAACCCGGGGACGGACGCAGGCACCGGGCGGTCAAGCTCGATGCTCAGAGTGGTGCCGTCCGGACCAGCGAGCGTGAGTGCGTTCCCGCCGCTTGCATCGGGCGCGATCTCCGCAGATGTGGGGGAGAGCCGCCGGTCGCGCCGCACTGTCGCGATTGCGTCGAGTGGTACCCGTGCGCAGACGTGCGTGCCGCTGCGCAGCACGAGTTCGCCGTCCTCGATCAGATGCGGTCGCACGATCCGGCCGGCCAGCCATCCGAGTACGATCAGCAGCCCGTAGATCCCGAGCAGGTCAAGCACCAGCCGCACCTCGGGCCATGGCACCAACAGGTGCACGGCGATCAATTCGATTGACGCCGCGACCGCCATCGCCACCGGGATGCCAAGCGTGCCGCGGGAGTGGCCGAGTGCCGCCGCGCCGTCAGGGACGTCTGGCCGCCGCGTCACCCACCGGGCCAGCGAGGCGAGTGTTCGCGCTTCGGTGCCGATCAGTCGTAGATAGGGGTCCTCTGCGGCCAGGGCGCGTAGTGCGTCGGCGCGGGTGCGAGCGTCAGCGCGGTGGGCTCGGTAGCGGCGGACGTAACCGGTGACGGCGATCGCCCCGAGTGGCACCTCGACCGCCAGGAAGAGCGCGAACGCCGTCGCGGGGCCGATCACCCCGGTGGCCAGGAGAACCGCGTCGGTGACGACGACGACAAGCGCAATCAATGGAACCAGTCTGCTGTTCACGGCAGTACTCCTGAGGCAGCGAGCGTGCGGCGCACTACTTCGCGCTGGGCCGGGTCGGGAAGGAGCTGCTCGAGCGTCGGTCCGTGGGTGGCATCGGCGGCATCGTGCTCATCACCCGGCTCGGCCGGCACTCCCGCCACCAGCGCTCGAAGGTCTTGGTCGGCCAGCAGTGCGTCGACGAGGTCTGCGATCTGCGGCTCCACCTCGCTGGGCCGCCGGCCCTCGATCCGGTGGAAGCCAGCGAGTAGGTCGAGGTACCGGGTGCGGCGACCGGCGTCGAAAGCGATGGCGGTGTATGAGGCAGTGAGCTGTACGGGGAAGTCGCCGTTAAGCGCAAGCAGGTCGAGCAGGTCCTGTTCGCGGTCCAGGAGCGCGGTGAGGTCGGGGTCGTCGGGGACCGCGTACCGACAGAGGTCGAGCGCACGCGATACCGGCTCGGGCAGCAGTCCCAGGGGTAGGCCGTCGGCGGCGCGCTGGGCTATCAGGTCGAGGCGTTCGCGCTGGCGGGTGAGAGCGGCGATGCGGGTGTCGATTCCTGAGCGGACGGCGGCCAGATCGTCGGCCATGCTGCCGGGCGCGGTCTCCAGCAGCGCGCTGATCTCGCGCAGGGGCACTCCCGAGTCGGAGAGGAACGCGATCCGGGAGATCCGCACGAGGGCGGTCACGTCGTACTCGCGATATCCGCCGGTGGTTCGCGGGGGCTCGGCGAGCACGCCCGAGCGGTGGTAGTGCCGGATGCTGCGTGCGCTGACTCCGGTCAGCCGGGCGATCTCACCGATTCTCATGAGCTGATCATCAACCTTGACACTGTGGCAAGGTCAAGCGCGCTAGATGTGAGTCGCCGATTGCCGCCCGCAAGAACCTTCGCGGTTCGGCTCCCCGTGGCCGGGATGCATCTCTCAGAGTTGTGGGCGAGGGGCACATGAGGCTGGATAGCGTGCGATCCGTGGACCTGGCGTGGGCAGCGCAGGCGTTGGTGGACATGCTCCGCAGGCGGTGGCGCTCGATTTGCCTCCTCCGGTGCGCGGCACGTAGTTTCACAGACGCAAACGACGCGGGGTGGAGCAGCTCGGTAGCTCGCTGGGCTCATAATCCAGAGGTCGCAGGTTCGAATCCTGTCCCCGCTACTACTGCACACAGGCTCGGTTCCCTCAGGGGAACCGAGCCTTACGTCATTTCGGGGTGGCGCTCCGATGCCAGCGCGCCGATCCTGCGTAGGTGACGATGACGGCCGCTGGTGCCGGCCTGCTCGTCGCTGAATGAGCGCGTGAGAGACGTGCCCCTAGCTGAGTTCGTCCGCCAGCCGAACGGCGGGAATCCAGTCGATACCGAACACCCGGGCCACCTCTGAGAAGGTGGAGGAGTCCGCATCGGTGCTGGTCGCCGAGGCGATCAGGCGGGACAGCATCACCGTCCCCGCTCGCTCCTCGATCGTGCCGGCCGCCGCCAGGAGCGTTATGTAACTATCATAGAAGTGTTGGGTTCCTGCAAATCTACGTACCCGGCGGGAGCGGTGCTCGCACAGCCCTAGCACCGGGCACGATGGCGACTATGTACCTCATCGGGACCGGGCCGAGTGAGCTGCACGCTCACATCGACCTCGACCGCCGCCTGTAACAGCTCGACCTCTTCGACGGCGCCGAGGCATCCGTGGTCTCGACCGCCCACGAGAACGGGCACTGGTCGGTCGTAGCCGAGATCCGACCCGAAACGGCGGGGGAGAGGCGATGACGCCATTTGATGCGAGGTCACTGGGGCGAGCCATCCGCACCGTTCGTCTGGAAACCGGGCTCACGCAGCTCAAACTCGCGCTCGCCATCGGCGTCAGCGGCGGCCACATGAGCATTTGGGAACGGGGCCAGGTCCCCGCCGCCCGAGGCCGTCCGGCTCACACCCCGACCATGAGCCGCGAGCAGCTCGAAGCCATCGCCGATGCTCTGGGATGCACCGCTGCGTACATCGCCGACCGCGCATCCCTGTCGGCCACCACCCGAGTAAGTCTCGGCCTGCAACCGCTCGGCCCCTCCCGCACTCTCGTCGCGGGGATCGCATACGACCTCACCGACGCCGAAGCGGACCGGGCCGCCGACTTCATCGCCGGCCTCATCGCCGCCCGCGACCTGAACTGACCGCCGGTGTCGGAGGGTCCGGTTACGGTCCCGGCGTGGACGAGCTGGTGGACCGAATCCGACAAGCGGCCGACCAGGCAGGCGAGATGCATTTCCTCGAGCTGATGCGCTGGCACCGCGTAGTCGCCGGCCTCCCCGAACCCGACTGGGGAGCCCGCGGCGTCTACCGACTCGCCGTCACCGAGCTAGGCGAAGACAGGGCCGCCGAGCTACTGCACGACCTGCGACGACTGGCCCGTAACCCCCGCCGCTACCGCAACGGCGCCGACGGTAAACCCCGCTACAGAGTGGGCCGCACCGTTAGCGACCAGCACCGCCGCCAGCAATCGATTCGATGAGGCCGGCATCATGCCGGTCCAGGGTGCGAACATTATTAACCGCCCGCGACACCGGACGGGTCCGCAGTGTCGCCGCGACCGCTCGGGACTCGGCATCAAGCAGGTCGAGCAAGTCGGAGGCCTGGTCCTTGGCGATCTTCTCCGGGGACAGCCAGGTGTCCCATGCTCCAGGGGTCAGGAATGCCGGCATCCTGTCGTGGACCTCGCCAGCCGCGTCTTCCCCGGTGCGGGTGATGATCGTGAACGTCGTCTGCCACTCGGCGTCATCACCCTCTCGGTGAAAGGCGAGTAGGCCGGCAGCGAGCAGGAGCTCGTCGCCTGGGGCGTGGACGTAGCTGGGGTTCTTGACCTCTTTGCCGTCCTCGAGGGCCTCTTGCCACTCGTAGTAGCCCGTCATCAAAACTGCGATTCGGGCGGAAGCGAACGCCGAGCGGAACATTCCGTTGGTTGCCACGCCCTCGAGGCGAGCATTGATCGGCCGTGGGCCCTTCTCCTTGGCCCAGGACGGGCGAAAGCCCCATGTCGGTAGGGACGCCTCACGCACCCGCTGATCGCCGATCGAGCGATCCCGGATGACTGGAGCCCGCGTACGGGGAGCCACCGAATACGCCGGCGGCCACTCGAAACCAGGATCGACCCCATCCAAATCGAGGTCCCCAACCAGGGCCGAGCCGGAGATAGCTTGGCCTGCTGCGGTGATCTCGGACGGTGGACCCTCCTAAAGTGAGGGACCTACCGAAATGAGACCCAGCAGTGAGTGCATCACGCAGGCGGTTCAGCCAGGAGTTCAAGGATGAGCTGTGCCAGGAGGTCATCACGACCTCGAAGACGATCAAGGACGTCGCGGTGGCCTACGGCGTGGGCCCCGAGACATTGCGGAACTGGTTGAACAAGTACCGCGAGACCCACGGCGGCACGGAGACCGAGGTGACGCTCGATGAGCGGGCACGACTCAAGGAGCTGGAGCGGGAGAACTCCGAGCTCCGCGCTGAGACGGCGTTCCTGAAAAAAGCAGCGGCTTACTTCGCGCGGGAGCAGCGACCGTGAGCCGATACGAGTACATCGACTCCTGCAGGAACGACCCGTCCGAGACCAACCCGCTCTACAAGATGTGCGCCTGGCTGGCCGTGTCGACCTCTGGGTTCTACAACTGGCTCTCGCGCCCGACCTCGGCGACCGCGGCCCGCAGACAGGCGCTGACGGCCAGGGTGAGGCACTTCTTCGCCGCCACCGACGGCACGTACGGGTATCGGCGGATCCACGCCGACCTGGTCGACGAGGGCACCGAGTGCTCACCGGAGTTGGTGCGTCAGATCATGCGCTCCGAAGGCCTGGTGGCCTGCCAGCCGAGGCCATTTCGGGTCACCACTGAAGCTGACGACGCTGCTGCAGCCGACATGCCTGACCTGGTGGAACGCGACTTCACCGCCGATCGCGCCGGCGTCAAGTTCGTCGGAGATATTACGTACATCCACACGTGGCAGGGGTTCGTCTACCTGGCGACGGTGATCGACTGCTACTCCAAGAAGGTCGTGGGCTGGTCGATCGCCGACCACATGCGCACCGAGCTGGTCGAGACGGCGCTGAAGAACGCTGCCGCGACGACGGTGATCGAGCCGCGGGCGATCTTCCATTCCGACCGCGGCAGCGTCTATACCTCGGGCGACTACCGCAAGCTGGTCACGGACCTGGGGATGCGTTCCTCGATGGGCAGAACGGGCGTGTGCTGGGACAACGCGATGGCAGAGTCGTTCTTCTCCGCACTGAAGAACGAACGCGTCCACCGCACCGTCTACGCCACGAAGAGGCAGGCCAGGCGCGACGTCATCAGCTACATCGAGGGGTTCTACAACACCCGACGGCGCCATTCAGCGCTCGGCTACAAGCGCCCGAACGACGTGCACTACGCTGGCCTCCAGCCAGCAACGGCAGCGTAGAGAAACCATCAACT
>NZ_JAALEF010000505.1:10756-14384 GCF_014145245.1 Dietzia sp. B44
AACCGTCGGCCGTGGATCGCGGTGTAGTGAATCGTGGCCGGCACATCTGAATCGCAATCCGGGCGGCGAGTGAAGATCGCGATCGCGAGTGGTTGCTGCACGCCAGGGAAGATTCGAGTCGGTACGTCGGGACGCATTCCCTCGGGGGAGACATCGATAATCCAGCCTTCGCTGGTGGTGCGGCGTAGGTACTCGCGCATGCCCTTGAATCCGGCGCCGCGTAGATAGCCTGAGGTGGTGATGTAGCAAACGACTCCCACGTCACCGTTGGGTAGGTTTGCGTTGGCGTCGAAGACTTTCCAGGTAGCCCACCGCCAGAAGTAGATGTAGAGGTTCTTGAGGACGTACTCGGTGCGGCCGTTTCCCTCGGCGCGGAAGTCATCTAAGGGGCGGTAACCGCCGCCTTTCTTCGTCTTCTCGCTGTCGCTTCCGTTCTCGATCCAGCCGCCGCGACCTTGTGCCCGTTCGTCATAGGGCGGGTTGCCAATCACCACAGTGACTTTGGACTTAGCCTTGATACGGGCAGCCCTCGACCTAGACCGACTGATCAACTCAAGGCCAGATCCGAGTTGGGTCTGTTCGGCGTGGGGGTCGTCGAGGGTGTCGGTGACGTACATTCCCAGGCCTGCCGGTGGGAGGTTGGCACCGAGATCGGTGAGTAGGTCGGTGGCACGCAGTTCGGCGACGGCGAATGGGCCCGTCTGGAGTTCGAATCCGACAAGCCGCTTGGCGAGTTGGCTTACTGCCCCCGCAACGGCGCCCTGCCCGTCTCGCTCGGCCACTCGGGCCGCGACGTGCTCGATGATCGTGTGTAGGAATGTGCCCGTGCCCATCGCGGGGTCGGCCACGACCACATCCGGGTCGGCGAATCCTGCGGTTCTACCCAATCGTGTTTCCAGGACTTCTTCGGTGAGGCGGACCATTTGCTCGACCACTTCACGTGGTGTGTAGTACGAACCGGATTTTTGCCGCAGCTGCGGGTCGTAGACGTCGAGGAAGGTTTCGTACAGGTGGAGATAGGTGTCGCGGCGGCCGGCGCGGACCTTCGGCCACTGCACGGCGTCGATGACACGCACCAGGAGGTCGATGGTGACCTTGAAGTCAGCTGCGACGTAGTCGGTCAGCAGTTGAAGCGCTCGGGCCATGAGGGAGTGTTGTCCCGCAAGTTTCGTGCCCACTGCGTGCAGGCCGCCGGTATCGGCGAGTGTGATGCCTTCGGTTCGGGCGAGGAGGAGGGCGAACGTGACGGTTTGCGCGTAGCCGTCGGCGAAGGTCGCGTCGTCAGCGGTCGGAAATAGCAGGTGTCGCCAGTCCCTGGCGAGTCCATGGAATGGCTGATCTTCGCGTCGAGCTCCCGCCTTGATCTTGCGCTGCTCGGTGGCGAGCTGGTCCAAGACTTCACCGCGCAGAAGTCGAGTCAGCGGCGCGATAGCCCGAACGAGAGCGATCACGCTGGTGATGGGCGCTGGCTCCCACCGCAGGAAGTCGGTCAGGAACTGCTCGAACTCTGCGGGCGCGGAAAGCTCCGCTCCAGCCGTGCGGAGCGGCCCGCCGGCAAGGTGTATCGGATCTCCGACCGGCTCGCTATCGCGGTAGAGCCGCCACTCCGTGCCATTGGTGTAGATCAGGTTCGGGAGGTCCTTCTGCCTCGTCCACTGTTTGAGGTTGTGGCCTCGCATGGAGACCGGGTCTAAGTTGGCGCCAGGCTTCTTGACCTCGACGTACCCAGTGATCGCACCGCCGACGCTGATCGCGTAGTCGGGACGAACGCCGCGGTCGTCGTCGCGGACCTCGTCGTGTGGGACCACATCCAAGGAAAGGTGCTCGCCAGCGGCGGCGAGTAACTGTTCGATCGGAGCCCGGATCGCCGCTTCTGCCTCACCCGGACCGGCCAACTTGGCTTTGCAACGCTGCCCGAACTCCGAAACAGCAGTAGTGAGCCAAGGCGATGACACGTGAGCAACCTTTCAGGATGCAAGTGGTGGGGTTGCTCTGATTGTCCGTCATTCCCCGTCAGGAAGTTCCCGGACGCACCGCTAGAGACTGCTTATTCTCGCGCAACGACTGGACTTGGAGTATTCGCCGAGTTTGACAGTCGAAATGCTATATTTCTCTTGTTGCGGATTCATGCGCTCAAAAACCCGGTCATCGACCGGGTTTTCGTCATTTTGCTCGCCGCAACAACCTGCTGGCTATGACGCTGGCAGCCTGCGCCCAGGCGCAGTTCAGGTCGCTGGCCAGTATCTGGCCGCGGCACTCAGCCTGGCAATCGGCCAGGCGTGGCATCTCTCCACCATGAGGGGAGGTTGCGATATGCAGGTTCTCGACGTCGTCGACAAGCTGGACCTCGCGGCCGTCCTGCTACTTGGGGCCGGGCACTTTGTGCTCCGCCTCCTTCCCTTGATCTCGGATCGCGTTAACGCACGCGCCGTCCGACTGATTGAGGCGAAGAAGAAGCAGGACGACTAGGAAAAATCGCACCTGACACCCTCGTAGGGAGAAGCCTGTCGTTGCAATGTTTGCGGTGTGTACATTGTGGCCGAGTCGAAGGTGCGCTGCCGGCGCGAGTCTAAGATGCCCCAGATGGGCTTCTCTGACCGCAAGGCGTCGATTGTCGCCGAGGCGTACCGCCGAACAAAGAGTCACGTCGCCTACCTCGACGAGTCCTATCAGGCGCCGGATCCGATAGGGCACCACCGCAAGACGTTCTATCTTTTCACCGCGGTTGTAGTTGCTCAAGATGACATGGACGAGTTGCGCGGAGGGCTTCTCGAGATTGCGGGCTCGACGCACTGGCACACCACCGAGGCTCTGCTCACGGCAGGAGGGCGACGGGCTACTGAGGACATGCTCGGGTATCTCGCTGACGGGAAGGAGACCTGCGTGATTGCCCATCAGGTGTCCGTAGACCCCGTCGACCATGACGCAGAAGACGCTCGCCGCGCCTGCTATCGGTCGTTGGCGGAAGAACTCGCCGCTGGCCGGGCCGGCAGTTGGAGCCCTATAGAGTTGCTCATCCTCGAAGAGCGTAACCAGAGAAACTTCCGGAATAAGGATGACAAGAACCACAAAGAATTGATCCGCGAAAATCGGATCCCACGAAATACGCGACTCCTGCAGACCTCTCCGAGTGCCGAGCGGCTGCTGTGGCTTCCAGATCTCGTGTCATCCGCGTTCCGCCGAACCATCACTCACACAGACGGCACCAACGAGCTCTTCGAGATCGTGAAGCCTCAAGTGTATTTTCTTGAGGCTGGGGACTAGGCGAGGCACAAAAAAGAGCAGCCCCTGGCTGCCGTAGCTACACCGAGGGGCCTGGCCGACTGTCGGGGCGTAAGCCCAGAGGGCCGACTCATTGCTCATCTGCATACTATCCAAGCTTCGCAGCATTGTCACATCGTCGTTGGTACTCACTCTTGGGCAGTTGCGTCCGGCGTTCACTACTGAAGAACTACGCCAGGCGTGCATCTGGCGGAGCCCATCGGCGTCGGCGCGGAAAGTTCGGGCTGCCAGGCACTTTACTGCCACCAGGCGCCGGGAGAACTCACCGAATATCGGTTCGGTTCACACGTCGGCAAGTGAGGCTCCGACTAGTCTCTTTTGGGTACACCTTGCGGTACATCGCGGG
>NZ_JAALEF010000505.1:14394-17944 GCF_014145245.1 Dietzia sp. B44
GCCCCCACGGGCCTGTCGAACGTGGGCCACTACGTGGGGCCCGATCAACGAGCCCGTGCCGGGCGGTCAGGGGGCCGACGGGGTCGTCATCGGGGAACGTTTGAATGTGGACGCGACGGGTGTTGTCCCAGGTAAGGTTTCCGAGCTCGTGAAGGACTTCGAACGAGGTGCCGGCACCTGCAGAGATAGGCGTGACGGCGGCGGGGCGCCTCGCCGGACGGGCTTGGGATCACCACCGAAGCACACCCGAGGAGCTCCAGAGAAGGACTGTTAGCGCAGGTAGGGGCCGATCTACTGTAGCCGACAGTTATCCGCTCGGGGGTTCGTCGGAGCCGCTCCCAGCATCCGGAAGTAGAAATGGCTTGCACCCAGAGGGGGCCGTCACTACGCTAGGAACTGCCCACCGTTACGACGGAACGGGAAGAAGGCCTTAGAACCCCAGCCGGACGACTGGATCTAGGGCCTTTCGCTTTGTCCAGACTCTGGCATCAGAGACTCGGGGGTCCGCTTCTCGATCAGGATGCTGCCGCGGAGCACATCGATGTAGCTAACATCTCCGGAGAAGCTCGCGTTCACCGCCCCAAGCACAGCGTCCGGGATCCACAACAAGGGGTCATCGCCACCACGGCAGTGGCTAATCCTCAGGCCCCGATGCCAACCCTGGTTCTGCAACGAAACGATATGGGCGCGGTCCTGCTTGTCCTGAGAGTCGCTTCGCCGTTCGAGAGTGATGTCTAGGACATCAGCCTCTCCGAGTTCGTAGTAGAGCGTTTCCAGGCACTTTCGCCTGTGGCGCTCAGTCTTTCGGTTGCGCCCACTGAGGTGTGCAACGACTACGTGCATGGAACCCAGATCGGCGATTGTCTCTGTGATCGTGCGGCGGCGGCGATCACTTTCATCGGTCCAGTGAGGTTTGATCTGGCCTGGAAGACGAAGATGGCGTAGCGCTTCTCGGATCTCGTCGCAATCTCCTGCGGTGACGATGGCCGCCCCGATTAGGTACTCCTGAGTTGTATCGGTCCGGACGCAACTGGACTCATCAACAAACGCACGCATACCCGCCGAGGTCATTTCCACCTACTCACCGTATCCATCGGCCGCGACAACCCAGCCCGGCACTTCCTCTTACAACTTCCGCCCCTTTGGGGTACACCTTGCGGTACATCGCGGGCCGCCATCGTTTCCCCTGTTTCGCAAGGTCTCAAGCAGGTGTTACGGGACAGTGGCCAGTGAGGCCATAGGGGCTACGGGACTGTGTGGTTCGTGATCGCGACGGCGGTTCGGAACATGTGTAGAGCCGCGCTTCTCGGCTCACGGCCGCAGCAGCCGGACCTGGGAGACGCGGGAGATGGAGGCGATCCAGTCGGCGGCGTCTGGGTCGATCCAGCGAGCGAGGGTGTCGAGGTCTGCGGACAGTTGGTCCAGGCGCCTGGTCTCCACCGTCGAGGTGGGATGGATGAGGGGCTCGTGGTGGGCGATCCGATTACGGAGCTTGTATATCCGTTGGACGCAGTCTTCGAAGGGCTGACGCGACTGTGGTTGCGGGTAGTGGGCCATCCCGTGGCGGCGAAGGACGCGCCAGATGGTGACCTCGTGGTTTCGGACGAGAAGGAAGCGCCAGAAGTCGAAGCTCAGTTCTGCCACGACTCGGCCGGTGGTCTCAGGTCCGCGTAGCCTGCTGCGGGCTTTGCGGATGCTCTTTTGGGCGGTGCTGGTGAATTGGTAGCGCTGCTGGTCGTCGTACCAGTGGGGGAGCGGGCTCTCCGCGGCTAGGCGGTCGCTGATGAAGTTGCGTAGAAGCACCTCGCCATGCCCGATCACCTCGAAATAGGCCGCTGCGAGTTGGGCGTTCCAGGCGTAGAGCGCCGCCGGGTCGGGGTGATGGCGGTAGCTGGAGATTCTGGGCCCGGAGAACCAGCGTGCGAGATCTTCAGGGTCCTGCATCGGGTGCTGTCACTCTCCGTCGGCGGGTGGGTCCGGTCGTGCTTGTCCGCGAGCACGTTTGCTGTTATGTTCGCTGTGAAAGCCCCGGGTAGGTCAATGCCGCGAAATATCGGTACACACCCCCGGGGTTACTGCTATTTCGGCAGTCTAGAGCCAGCTCGGAGGGTGAGGATCCAGCCCGGCTCTTGGACCGAACTACGCACCGGGCAAGTGGTGGCGGTTGCCGAAGTCGCGGTAGACGGCGATGGGGGCCGCGAGCAGTGACAGCGGCGTACCTGATCCAGGCAATCTCGGCGCCGCGCCGCACCTGTGAACTGCACGGATCAGACCTGCCTGCTCAGTGTCTCGCGGGTGCGGGCGGCGTGTTGGTGGCGGTAGAGCGTGGCGCGGGACCACCCGACCAAGCTGGCGGCTTCCTCGGCGGTGCGTCCCTTCTTTCGGGCGTCCTGGGCGATCTCGAGCTTTTCCGCGATCACCGCCGGGTCAACAGGCGGCCGACCGAACCGAGTGCCGTTCTGCCTCGCTGCGGCGATGCCGGCGTTGACCCGCTCGGTGATCAGTTCGCGTTCGTACTCTGCCAGCGTGGCGAGCATGCCCAGCATCAACCGGCCCGTGGTGGTCTCCGGATCGATGCCGTCCGAGAGGGATCGGATCTTCACGCCCTTGTCGCGAAGGAGGTTCACGGTGTTGAGGACATCGATCAAGGATCGGCCGAGCCGATCGATGCGCCACACCACGACGGTGTCGCCGGACTCGAGGTAGTCGAGCAGGCGCTTCATGCCCGGGCGTTCGATCGCGGTCCGGCTTCCCGAGGTGACATCGGAGAACACATCCCGCTTCTGCACCCCGGCTGCGACCAAAGCATCCAGTTGCAGCTGCGCATCTTGACTGGCGGTACTGACGCGGGTGTACCCCAAGTGCCTCATGACTCAATTATGGCTCACAAACCCCTGCCGAGGCGCCGCGTGCGACAGTTCTCGTCAAGACGACTTGGCGAGACATCCTGAAGAGTCCGTTCGCCCAGGAAAGAGGCGCAGCGCCAGCCAGGGCGGGGGAGCGGGACGAGTGTCTCGAAAAGCTGTAGTTTTCTAGGACACGATTTTGAGCAGGTCGCCACGAGTGCCGACAGTGATTTGATCCGACCATGTTCGAACCCGCGCGGTAGGGGTCGGGTCGTAGCTAACCGATCGCTACTGCCCCTTCAGGGTGCGGAGCTAGGCACGACGTAGGTGGCACCGTTCTGGAGCTCGCCAGACGTGAAGGACTTCTCGACGAAGTCGTTGCCTACGAGTAGTTCATAGCTTCTTTGGTTCGCGGGGACGGCATCAAAGTGGGCCTTGTACGTGCATACGCCCGTACCGTCCGGGTGCTCATCGATGGACTCGGCTTCCAATGTCGACTTGGTGATTGCAGCTGGCCCTTCGCCGTAGAGGCCTACTTCGTCGTTCGGCGCTAGGCGAGTCGCTCCAAAGGTGCAAACCCCGGAGTCGGCCGAAGCTTGGTCTGCCTCGCCGGTGACAGTCACCGTGGCGGCGAAGGTTGCCGGCGCATCGGATTGGGTTGCGCAGCTCATCAGGATTAACGGCTCTTCGCATCTGAGCGTGGG
>NZ_JAALEF010000505.1:17954-18688 GCF_014145245.1 Dietzia sp. B44
GCTACCGAGTACCGACCACACATGCCGAGACAGTAACAGTGGGAGCTCTAACCCCGCTGATTCACGGAGCGTGAGGATTGCTGCTGTCGGGTGACGGCGGGATCCATTTCGTGGGTGGGCGTGCAGGAGTGCCGGCTGGCGCTGCCGGTGGGCGGGTCTCCGGTGGTTCTGTCGTGGGCGGGTGGGTGAGGTTAGGCCGGTTTTGGGATCGCGGCGATCGTGTTGAACACTGCGACGATGGCAGTCGCCCAGGGCCACGTTTCGGGAATCTTCACGCGCCGCCGTCGGCCGCTTCGGACCAGCCGGGCTGCCACGTGGAGGAAGCGGTAGCGCAGCGCTTTGGGCTCGCACAAGGCCAGAACTGCGGCGTCGCCGGTGCAAGCGAGCATCCGGGTCCAGGCCACCAGATCCGCGGCGAGCATCACCGCCACGAGCCAGGCCTGGTTTAAAGCGAACTCCCGCGAGGGCAGACGGCCCAGGCCGGTGTCTTTGGCGTGTCGGATCCGGTCCTCCACTCGGGCGTGAGCCCGGTGCCTGGCCTCGAGGAACTGCAGCTGACCGGTGGCAGTGTTGGTAACGAATGCTTGGTAGCGCCACCCGTCGATCTCCTCGAACATCGACAACTGAGCACCCGGGTGGGGCCGTTCGCGGCGGACGATGACTCGCATTCCGTCTGGCCACTTGGCGAGCATCCTGGGGCTGAGAAAGCCGGTCAGTTCGGCAACCTCGGCCCC
>NZ_JAALEF010000505.1:18698-36747 GCF_014145245.1 Dietzia sp. B44
TCGGATGTCGCCGGAGGGATTCAATGCCGGCCCCCACGCAGCCTCTGGGCAGATCGCGATGGCCCGGCGTAGCGGGGCGGTGATGGAGAACCCGACCGAGTACTCCACCCGTCGACCGCGGATGCCGTTCTGTTCGGTGATCCAATCCAGAAGGTCATGGGAGGCGCCTGCACCGTCGGATCGAATCAGCAGGTCACGGCGGTGAGCGGCGGGGATCTGCGCGATCGCCTGGCCCAGGACGTCGATGTGGTCAGCCGCGGTGTTGGACCCGGCATTGCCCGGGCGCAGGCTCGCGGCGAGGAACTCCCCTGTGTTGTCGCACCACACACCGATCGGGTGGTACCCGAACGTGCGCTTGTACGTCGGTGCGGCGTTCTCTTTTTCGCTGTGGGTGACCACGATCGTGGCGTCCACATCGAGCACGACCGTCGATCCCAGATCCCGCCCCGCACACGCCGATGCGGGCACCCCGCCGGGCAGGCGGGACCACACGTGACGGCGGGTGCGGGCACGCGCTACCTGGATCTTCTTGCGCTTGCCGGCGGTGATCTCATCGAGTGTGCGCCACACCGTCGGGGCCGAGGCTACCGGGCCCAGGGCCTCGGATTGGTGGCGCAGGACGCCGATGTCTGAGATGGATTCGCCGCCATCGGCGAGCATCACCGCGACGTCGATCAGCACCCGGCCGCGGTCGTGGATCGGGATGAACCGGCGGCGGGCCATGGCCCCTGACAGTTCAGTTGTCAGCCCCACCTGATCAGCCAGAAGGCGTGGTGCGATGGCTCCGGCGTGGGAGATCACCCCGACACCATCAGCAGTAACGGACAGGCCAGACGACCACGACGTACGCTTCACCTACCGAGTGCTTTCTGCTGGCGAACATGGAACCTTCGACAAGTCCCAGTTTCCCCTGTTCAGGAAGCACTTCGGCCTATTTTCACCCAGCGATCCGCAGATCCCCGTGAATCACCCGGGCTAGGTCGGCATTTCCAGCACGCCAGGTTTCCCACGGGATGTTCCAGTCGCCCAGCCCGTCGGTCCCGGGAAGCGTCGGTCCGACGGTATTGATGACCTTGACCACGTCGCCCCGGTTGCTGCTGTTCTGGAACGACTTGGCGTAGGCGTCGGTGACATTGATACAGCCGTTACTGACGTTGGTGAAGCCCTGTTGTTCAACGGACCATGGGGCGGCATGGACGTAGATCCCGCTGTAGGACATCTGGGTGGCCCAGTTGACTGAAAGCCGGTAGCCGTCGGCCGAGTCGACCGGCACACCAAACGTCGATGAATCCATGATGAGCGATTCGTATCGGTCGCCGATGTAGTAGGTGCCGTTCGGGGTGGGTGTCGATGCCTTTCCTAGTGAGACCGGGCTACTGCTGACGACCTCGCCATTGATTCGGGTCGTCATTGTCTTGGTGTTGTCGTCGATCGTGGTGATGACCTCGTCGCCGATCGTGAAGTTGCTGTTTGCGTCCTGGGCTCCGTAAAGGCCTTCGCCCATATCGGTGCCGTAGATGTTGACGTCGACGTCGACCTCGGTGCCCGGTGCCCAGAATTCGGCGGGGCGCCAGCGAACCTCCGAGGGCGACACCCAGTAGAAGGCTCCTTCGACGGCGGGGGTCGTGGTGACCTCGATGGCGTCCTGGACGGCCTTACGGTCGCCGACGGCGGACTCGAAACGCACCGCGACCGGCTGCGCGATACCTACCGTGTGGCCCTGACCGGTCACCAGGCTCGCGCTGGTGGTCGAGTTCGGGACCACGGTGCTGAACGAGGACGAGTCTGTAATCGTCTCACCGTCGTCGTTAGTAGCGCTCGCCTCGATCGAGTAATCCCGGTTGTAGCCCAGAGTCTCGGTGGTGCGCCACTGGGAGCGTTCCGCGTTGAACTCGCCTTCGACCTCGCGGCCTTCTTCGTTTGTGACCGTGACATCGTCGAACGCACCGTCTGTCACATCCAAGACGATCGGTTCCCGCGGCGTCGCGGCCACTGTCCCATCTTCGAACGAGGTGTGAATGACGGCCGCAGCGGCGGGGGCTTCTTTCGGTGCAGCGGCCGTCGAGGTGTCCTCGGTATCTCCGATCGTGCACGCGCTCAGCCCTACTGCGGCCACCAAGGCCACCGCGACCGAGGCAAGCCGTTTCGCCGGTGTGCGCTCTGGTGCGGCTCCGCCTGCGAGCATCGCTTCTTTCCTCACCACTTCTCCCTCGAGTTCGTATGCGTTCTGACCGGTAGTTTCCATTCCGTCTTCGGTCGGCCTTGGTTTGCGCCGCCGACGACGTTTCAGGGAATCGTTAATGTATGAAATGACCGTCCATCAGCAGCGTAGGCAGTGTCCTGGTCCGCGGCGATGATGGCTTCGACATCACCGACAACTGGTCCCTGCTGCCACTCATCGTCGTTGACGTTCTTGCGCCAGGCGGTGCCGTCGGTATCGATCCCCCAGAGGGTGCCGTCTTCGGCTGCAGATATCAGCAGGAGTTCGGGAGCAGCTGGTACTGATGCGAATGTGCGCCCGATGTCGGTGCTGAGTTGTAGGCCTCCTGCGGTTGTGGCCCAGATGCCCTCGTCGGTAATCGCCAATGCTCTCGCGGCCATCTCGATGCCGTCGGTCCAACTGACGCCCGAGTCGGTGGACGTTCGAATTCCGTTGGCGGTGTCGAATCCGACAAGGGTGTTTCCGTCAGTGGTCAGGGCGTGAAAGTCGACTTCGCCGGAGAGGGATTTCGTCGCCCACGACTGGCCGCCGTCGACACTCTCGATGAGTCCGAGAGGATTGGGGGCGGAGCTTGACGGGCCAGGATGGCCCGAAGCGTAGAGGTTATCCGTCCCGGGCGCGCCTGTGAGCCCCATGAAGTCGTCGTCGGCGTCGCCGACGCGGGTGGTCGCGCCATCGGGGTTGAGGACGAAAAGCCCCGTATGCGTGCCGGCCAGCACCCTTCCCTCAGCATCGAGGTGGAGTCCGTGCACATGGTCAAGCGCGGGTGTTAATGCGGTGCCGACCGTCGATGAGGCGTCCCCGGATTCGGGTGCTGGCGTCTGCTGCGGGCTCGAACACGCGGTCGCGATGAGAGCCGATGCAAGGATGGCTATTGGGGTCCAGGCCCGCTTTCGGTGCGAAAGCATGAGTGCGTATCTCGTTTCTGGCAGGGACAAGAAAATGTGTTGATGCCCAGACGGTCTCCGGCGGGGTCGGACTGCCATCGACCCCGCCGGGAATGCGAGCCTTCGTTTTTTTACATGGAGTCGAGCATCTGCTGCATGGTGTCGATTTCCTGCTGCTGGGTGTCGATGATGGTTTGCGCCAGGTCGACAGCCGGCGGGTACGTGCCGTTCTCGACCTGGTCTTCGGCCATGGCCACGGCGCCTTCGTGGTGGGCGATCATCTGGTTGAGGAACAACTCGGCAGCCTCAGGGCCGGGAGCGTCGGACAACAGCTGCAATTCCTCATCGGAGAGCATGCCCTCCATCTGCGCCATGTCATGGTCACCGCCCATGTCCATGTCCATGTCCATGCCTTCGGGCTGCGTCGGCTCTCCCCACTGCTCGAGCCAGTCGGTCAGCTGCGCGATCTCGGGCCCCTGGGCGGCCTTGATCTCCTCGGCCAGCGAGGTGACGTCGGCGGGGACATCATCCTTGGACAAGATGATGTCGCTCATCTCGATGGCTTGCTCATGGTGGGGGATCATCATCTGGGCGAACATCACGTCAGCCTCGGAATGCTGAGCTGACTCCTCTGCCTGCTCGGTGGTCGAACTCCCGCTGGTCGCAGTGGTCTCGACGGCGGTCGTGGTCTCGCTGGCCGTGTCGGTCTCGTCGCTGGTGCAGGCGGACAGCCCCAGCAGGACCGCGGCGGCAGCGGCGGTCATCACAAGCTTCTTTCGATTCATCTGGGTTCCCTTTCTTCTGCGGACTTTCGGGCCCGCGGGTGGATCACCTTGCCGGTCAGGCGAGGTAGGACAGAGTGGTCATCATCCCGGCCTCTTGGTGATAGGCGTTGTGGCAGTGCAACGCCCACTGGCCAGGATTATCGGTGTCGAACTCGATCTCAATAGTGCGCATCGGCCGAATCGTGACGGTATCTTTGCGAAGCCCGCTGTCCGCGAGCGCGAACGTATGTCCGTGCAGGTGCATCGGGTGGAACATGTCGGACATGTTCCGCATCCGCATTCGCACCCGCTCCCCACTGTTGACCTCCAGCGGCGCCGAATCCGGGTGGACTTGGCTGTTGAGGGTCCACCGGTACGGCGACATCGTCCCGCCCAGGTCGACGCTGTGGTACCGATCATGACTTTGGCTAGACAGACGTACTGCCTCGCTGGGGGATAAGTCGGTACCCAATAGCGGACGCCGGTCCACTTCGACTGGTCGGGAATTTGTCGGGAGATCGCCCGCTGCTGTACGTACGAGGGCCTGCGCGTGACCATCCTTGCCTTCGGGCTGAGCGAACAACGGGAACACGCCGTCGCCGAGCGTGACCACAACATCGAACCGTTCACCCATGCCGATCAGAAGGGAATCGGTGTCCTCGGGAAGCACGGGAAAGCCGTCGGTGTGAGTGACGGTCATCCGGTGCCCGCCAAGCGCTACCCGGAACGCGGTGTCGGCGCCGGCATTAACGAACCGGATGCGCACGCGTTGGCCCCGCGACGCTCTCCAGACGTAGGGGTCGACAGGGAGTCGCCCATTGATCAGAAAGTGCGGGTAGGTGACATCCCCGGCGCTGCCGAGGATGGGGGAGATCATCGACCCCTCACCCCCATGCATGTCCATCATGTCGTGGTCCATCCCCTGCATCCCGGCATCTGCGGTGTCGGCACCGATGCCCAGATCACGGGCGACATCGTCGGGAGTCCGACCGGTCCCATCGAGCCAGTCGTCAAGGACCACGAGCCATTCATGGTCGTAGTCGCCGGGCTCGTCCGGATCATCGATGATCACCACTCCGTACAGGCCCCGATCGAGTTGCAGACCCGAATGTGAGTGGTAAAAGTACGTGCCTGGGTCTGGGGCGGTGAAGTCGTAGGTGAACGTGGTGCCTGGTGCGATCGGGTCCTGTGTCAACCCGGGAACCCCGTCCATGTCGTTGCTCATGGCGATCCCGTGCCAGTGCACGCTGGTCTCCTGTGGCAGCTGGTTGTCCACGGTGATCTGCAGCCGATCTCCAGCTTGGGCCCGCACCAGTGGGCCTGGCAATTGTTGGTCATATCCCCACGTTGAGACAACGCGGCCACCCAGATCAACATCGACCGGACGGGGGGTCAACTGCGCGGATACCACCGTTTGGCCGGGGGAGCGTCGCTCCTGTTCAAGCCGCCTCACGAGATCTGACGAGGCTCCCACGGGACTGCCCGTGGCTGATCCGGAACCAGAACATGCAGTCAGAGCGCCGGCGCCGGCGAGAAGCGATCCGGCCAAGCAGGACCGGCGGGAGACCAGCACGCGCGGCGCACGGCTTAGCGCACCTGCCCGCCCCGTGGCGTCAGCGTTCATCATGATCGACGCTTCGCGAAGTCGCGGTCCCTGCGGGAGATGCGAATGAGATACCGGAAGAGACGACCCCATTAGCAGGAGAGTGCGGCCCGCGCAGGTGCCGATGCCCTCCAAAAAGACTGGTCGCCAAGGCCAGAACCATCGCCCAGAAACCGAGTACGAACGCGATCAACAGAACGATGTCGATCCAGTTCACACCGTAAAGCCACCCCATCATACTCAACTCCTCGCCTGTCTTAGAAACTCGATTCTGCGGTGTGAACTGCGAGATCTGGGTCATCGTTTCGTCAAGATCTGATCAAGGTTCTTCTCTGACAAGCTCGACTCGAGTTGGGAGAGGCCATCGGAGCACTGTCAGATCGGCAGAGTGGTGTCGGAGACGGCGAAGTCGCGGAGCCAGTACACGAACTGCGTCCAAATGCCGCTGAGCAGCAAGATTCCGACGACGATGAGCATGATGCCGCCGACGATCTGAATCGTTCGCGTGTGTCGTTGCAGCCAGCCCACTGTGCGGATGGCTCTCGTCGAACCGAAGGCCACCACAATGAAAGGCAGTCCGAGCCCCAGGCAGTACGCCACGATGAGCAGTACTCCGCGTGCGGCGTCGAGTCCGGTTCCGGCGGCAACTGACAACGCCGCTGCCAGAGTCGGTCCGAGACACGGCGTCCATCCCAGGGCGAAGACGGCGCCAAGTAGCGGCGCGCCCGCCCAGGTGGAAAGTGCTTTCGGCTGCATTCGAGTGTCCCTCTGGAGGGCGGGTATGGCCCCGATGAACACCAGTCCCATCAAGATGGTCACCACACCGCCGAGCCGTTGCAGCAATTCTTGCCGGGGGGCGAGGTATTGCACGGTGCCCAGCACCATCGCCGACAGCAGTACGAAGACCACCGTGAATCCAGCAACGAATAGCACCGCGGCGAGGACGACTCGTCGTCGCGATGACACCCGCTGACGCTGCTGTTCAAGAGTGAGCGAGCTGGCTTCGGCGCGGCGTTGCTCGGCGGCCTGCACAGTCACCGCCGGGCGCTCTGCACCCACGATGCTGGCCATATATGCCAGATACCCGGGCACGAGCGGGACTACGCACGGCGAGGCGAACGAGACGAGTCCAGCGAGGACACATGCTCCCAACGCGAGCAGCAGAGGTCCGGAGGCAGCAGTTTGTTGGAACGTCTGGCCAATAGATTGCGCAATCAGCACCGTGTTCATGCAGCGTCGCTTTCAGCAGGCTCGGCCAGCAGTCTCTCGATGACCGGCTCCAACTGGGTGTCGGTGACCTCTGCTAGATACACCGCAGCGACTCGGTGCTGTTTGTCGAGAATCAGTGTCGCTGGCACCACCGAGGTGGGGAAACCATGTAGCGCCGCCACCGCGGCCTGCGACGGGTCCCAAATTGAGGGATAGGTGACCCCGTTGTCCTCGATGAAGTCGACAGGCTTTTGCCGATTCGGGTCCCGCAAGTTGACGCCGAGATTGGTGAAGCCTTGCGCCTGGTACTTGTCCTGCAGTCGCTGCAGGTCGTCGGTTTCCGTCCGGCAGGGCGCACACCACTGACCCCACAGGTTGATCAGCACCACCTCGCCAGGAAAGTCTGCGACCGCCACAGTGGCCTCCGGATCTACTACTTCCGGGCCAGACATCGGAGCGATCTTCTGGCGGTCCGCCGGCGGATCATAGAAGATCTCAATCTGGCCGCCCGGGCTGACAAAATCGAACGTCTCACCTGAAGCGACGGCATCAGTGCCGCTAGCGCAGCCAGTAAGTACAAGCGAACTCACCACCACTGCGGCCAGTTGGCATCTTGCCCGTCTGCCCCAGCTACCGGGCTGCGCACCCTTGCCGAACACATCCGTCGTCATCACAGCATCAGCACCACTCTTGCCTGCACAGTCACACCGGACGATTGTGCCGCCCCTACCCCATTGGTTCGGTCGGGGTTCGATGAAGGTCTGATCAAGATTCCCGAGAGAAGCTGTGGGCGCCGCGAGACCGATGCACAGTGTGCAGCTGACACGAGAACCGGATTCCGAGTGCAAAAAGGAGACCCCCATGGCACATGGGCATGGTGGACACGGGCAGGTGCAGGCTCGTGGGTGGGGCATGGCTATCTCGGCCTGGCTGACGGGAATCTACTTCGTCATCGAGTTGGCGATCGGGCTGTGGACCGGCTCGGTTGCGGTGATCTCGGACGCTTTTCACACCTTCTCGGCGGTCGGTGGTGTCCTAGTCGCCATCTTCGCTGCTCGACTCGCCCGCCGCCCCGCAGACGAGAATCGCAGCTTTGGCTGGTACCGCGCCGAGATCGTAGGCGCGCTGGTCAATGGCGGTTTCCTGCTAATCATGGCGATGGTGGTGATCGTGATGGCTGCCATGCGCATGAATGATCCGGTTGACCTGCCCACGACGCCCATGCTGTGGGCAGCCGCGGGAGGCTTGCTTACCGAAATCGTCGCCCTGAGCCTGATCTGGAAACAAAGCCGCAGCGACATGAACGTTCGTGGCGCGTTGTGGCACATCATCCAGACCTTCGTCGGCAGCCTGCTCATCATCGTCACCGCACTAGTGATCAAGTTCACCGGGTTCTTGCTGATCGATCCGCTGCTCGGTTTGGCGTTCGGCTTCGTGCTTGTATGGGCAAGCTGGAGCATCCTGCGCGACGCCACCCATCTGCTCATGGAGGGCACACCCGACGAGGTCTACCTGTCTGACGTGACTGAAGACCTGGCAGCGATAGATGGGGTGGAAGACGTCCATCATGCCCATGCTTGGGCACTAACCAGTGGACGTTTCGTGTTCTCCGGCCACCTGCGCACCTCCGCAAGCGCCGATCCGCAGATCGTTCTCCAATCCGCCTCCAACCTGCTTCAAGCTCGGTACCGCTTCTTCTTTTCTACTGTGCAGGTGGAGACCGACTGTCCCGACGAGACTGCGGCATCAGCGATCGACATCACACGTGCGGCGGGTACGAGGAGGGGGCAGGAGTAAGGACCTTGATCCTGCTTGCGTTGATCGCGGTCTAGTCACCCGGGACGATTGCGGGGTGGCCCCGACCGGACCGCATCCGAACCAAAAATCACGTCGGGGTAACGGTCGGGCGATGCCGTAGATGACTAACAAATGGCGTATGAACTGCTGATTTCTGGATTCTCAGGAAACTCTCCGTGACCGGACGATATGCAACTGTTACCGTTTCGGGAGTCTCCAGTGGTCGTCGGTATGAAGCTGCGACCATCGCTTAAGTTGAAGGAATCAATCATGTCGAGCTCCTCCAAGAGCGTTCCGTTCGCCGATCTCATGGACTCGCTTGGTGTGGGCCACCGCATCTCTGCTGGTGGGCGTCATCGCGCCAACCGATCCAGGGGAGTGGGCCGGATCGCCGCCACCACGCTGGCTGGCGCCGCAATCGCCGGTGGCGCGGCGCTTAGTGTCGCCCCTGTGGCCGCTGCCCAATCGTCTGATCCCGAGCACGTCGGACAGATGGTCGAAGAGGCTGCCGCCCGCTATGGCATCGGAGCTGACGCGGTCCGCCAGTATGCAAGTCAGGCCCCCGGGCTGAGCCAGGCGCTCGGATTCGATACTGCTCAGTCGTCGTCTTCGGCGTTTTCGGTCGCCAGCCAAGCTCACAGGCCGACTGATGGAACGATCACCTCTGGCTTCGGCTCGCGGTGGGGCGCTAACCACAATGGCACCGACATCGCTGCGCCGATCGGCACACCCTTGTATGCAGCCAAGTCCGGCACGGTCGTGGCCTCCGGCCCCGCTTCCGGTTATGGGTTATGGATTCGCATCAAGACCGATGACGGCTATCTCTTGGAGTATGGCCACAACAATGCCAACTACGTCACCGAAGGCCAGCAGGTCACCGCCGGCCAGGTGATCGGTGAAGTCGGTAACCGTGGCTACTCGACTGGTCCGCATGTGCACTTCGGCGTACAGAATCCCGCCGGCCAGTGGATCGACTCGGTGTCATGGTTGGCCGCGAACGGCGTCGTCATCTGAGGACGTAGACAACGACCTGCTGCTCGACACTTCCGATCCAGGCCCGGATGCCACAATTCGGCACGCAACACGCTGATCTCGCCGGATCGGAACCATCCCTGCCGACAGTGGCGGGAGGCGGGCACGATTAATGATCGCCGGAGCTGGTGCCGACAGGAGGGCCCCGATGCCGACCGTCCTACCACCACGCCTACCGTGAACGGCGTGCAGAGGGTCTTTCGCGTGATGACGCCGGGGTGGTTGATTTCCTTCATCGCCGTCGCACTGTTCGTCTATACGTGCTTCACACTGTTGGCGCCATGGCAGTTAGGCAAGAACGAGGATTTGAAGACGCGCAATTCCCAACTTCTTCACAGCGTCGAAGCCGATCCAGTGCCGTTGACGGAATTGACGGCGCGGGACGCGCCGTTGGACGAATCCGAGTGGCATCGGGTCACAGTAACCGGTCGCTATCTGCCCGAAGACGAAGTGCTCTTGCGGCAGCAAGCTGTCGACGGGGAACAGGTTTACCAAGTTCTCACCGCATTTCGGACCGAGGGCGGCGATGATCTGCTTATTAATCGTGGATGGGTTCGCGTTGGCGAGAACAACACGGTGCCGACCTACCCGGCCGCGGTAGCCGATCCAGTGACCATCACCGCCAGGCTCAGAATGCCCACCGACACCCCGGCCGAACCGATAGTTCTGCACGATCGTCACATGGTGCGCTCCATTGAAACCTCGACGATCGGTCGGGTTCTGGATCTCGATCTTGCTGGCTATCATCTCCAGCTCCCCGGAGGCCAACCAGGATCACTCGAGCCAACTCCGATACCGGAAGTCGAGGCGGGTTCGTACCTGTCCTATGGGCTTCAATGGCTTGCATTCGGAGTTCTAGCGCCAATTGGGCTTGGCTACTTTCTGTGGAGTGAAATCCGGGAGCGGCGCCGCCAACGTAGCCAGGGCAACGACGAGCAAGGCAGCCTAGGCGACGGTGCTGTGGGACCTGGTGACAGGGATATCGATCCTGATGTCGTATCCGGTCATATTGCTGAGGTGGATGCGGCCACGGAGGCAGTGGCCCATGACCGCCTCGTAACGATGACCGTTCGTGATCGCTACGGCACCAGATTTGAGGCTGAACGCCGACGGCGTCTACGTCCGAGAAATAGGCTCGATTACTGAGTCCAATCCTCGAGCTGGCTCTCGCCCTTACCTCGCGGGAGCTCATCAATTTCTCGCCCTCGGCGCCCTGCCCGACATGCTCACGTTGAGCGCCTGCAGCCGGCCCGGCCGACGACGGGTCCGCTCCCGATATCGGCGCGCACTCATGGCCGGGGATCTCAGCCCCGCCGACGGCGGCTAGCAATCCACCCCACCAGCATCGCGAATACTGCGGTGACCGTGATGATGAGTTCAGGAATTGAACGTAATCGGGTGGCAAGTGTGAACTCGGTATTGAGCGGGACCTGTGCGACGAGGGCATCGGCAGTGAACATTTCGGTCTGCTCGAGCACATCGCCATTCGCCGCGATAATCGCGCTGACACCGCTGGTGGCCGCTACCACCACCGTGCGGTTGTGTTCGACAGCGCGCAGCCGCGACATCGCCAGCTGCTGATAGGTCATGTCGGTATCGCCGAAGGTTGCATTGTTCGTTGGTACCGCGATCAACTGCGCCCCCGACCGAACCGACTCGGCCACCAGATCATCGAACGCGACCTCATAACAGGTGGCCACAGCGAGCGGTGTCTCATCGATGGTCACCACACCATCGCCGTTACCGGGCACGAAGTTGCCCGCCTGCGCGGCATAAGGCGAAAGCTTGCTCACGATCGATCGCATTGGCAGATATTCACCAAATGGAACCAGTCGTCTTTTGTCGTGCGCATCGCCAGGTCCTGTTCCTTGCTCCCACACCAGCGCTGTATTTCGGGTGGTACCGGAGCCAGTGGACACCACCGCCCCCACAAGGATCGGAGCGCCGATTGCCTCTGTGGCCGCATCGATCTGTTCTGCAGCGTCGGCATTGCGAAACGGGTCGATGTCTGATGCGTTCTCCGGCCAGATCACCAGATCCGGTGCGGGCTTCACCCCCGCTGCGACCTCGGCGGCGAGAGCGTCGGTACGAGCCACATGATTGTCCAGTACAGCGCGCCGTTGCGCGTTGAAATCCAGACCGAGTCGGGGCACGTTGCCCTGGACTAGGGCAACCGTTTTAGAGGGGGTGGTGATTGGTGCGGTAGAGACGGGTATCGAGCCGAGTGCAGAGGCGGTCACAAGCACCGCCCCGAGTAGCAACACCGAGCGCCAGGCGGAGCGCCGAGCAAGTCCGACGACCACTGCAGCCGTCGCGCTGCCCACCAGTGCAACGGACAGGCTCACCCCTGGCGCCCCAGCGATCTGAGCGATCGCCAGCAATGGTCCATCAGTCTGACCGAACGCCAGCCGGCCCCAGGGAAACCCACCGAAGGGCAGGCGCGCTCGAACCGCTTCGGTGGCCACCCAGCAGCACGCGATCCACAGTGCAGCCCCGGGCAGCCGCGCCACCAGTGCGGTGGCCCCAGCGAAGACAGCGACTGCCACGGCCTGTAGCGCCGCTAATGCTAGCCAGGGGACAGCGCCGACATAAACCCCCACCCAGGGCAGTAAAGGTACGAAGAACCCGAGACCAGCCAGGTATCCCAATCCGAACGCGCCGCGCACGCCGATCCCTCGGACCGCCAGAACCAAAATGGCAAGACCGGCCGGGGCGAGAAACCACAAGGATAGAGGCGGGAAACTGGTGTACAGCAGTATTCCTGCGCCCAATGACGACACCATTCGACCAAGCGCACGGCCGACGGGGTGACTATTTAGCCACCGCCGAGAAGGCGTTGACCGCGGTTGATTTCGGGTAACCCCGCCCATCCTGAGGCCGACTGCTGGCAGTACCACCGATTGCGGCCCACGGTTCTTCTGTCGTGTTGTCATGTCACGCTCGCGAGGTGCGCTCTCGTCTTCCGCAGAGGTCGCGGGGGGAGCGAATCGAACCCGTTCACGGCCTCGCTGAGTCCACGCGCGCGGCCCCGGAGCGGGGCCCGGCACATGCCTCCGACCGGGACGCACAGAGCGGATCGGAAGCATATCTGCCGGGTCACCCGGCGAGCTGGCCGATCTGGAACTCGGCGAGCCGCGATTGTGGCTGGGACGCTCCACTGTGCTGGTCGGTGAAACTCTCTGTCCCGTCTGTGCCGCACAGCTGCTCGATCCGGTCCGGCCCGCCCGGGTGTTGGTCGACCCACGCGGTGAGGTCGTAGACGATGTTCTCGATCACGGTCCAACACGAGTCGGTCGAATCGTTCTGCTGGACCTCGGCCATCGTGACCTGTTTCTCGGCTCTCTCGCCCGTCTGGAGCTGCTCTGCCTGCTCTGGCGCGCCCGTGTCGTTCCCGGCGCAGCCCACAGCTAGGAGCAGGGCGGCGGTGGAGCCGGAGGCGGTGAGTGTCCTGCGCAGTCTCATTCGATCTCCTCGTATAGTGATCTACCGAAAGTCCAGGCGGCCAGCCACGTACACAGGACCGTGAGCACCAGTGCTACGCCGATGTGAAATGCCAAGGTCGAACTGCCCCCTAAGCTCGCTTGGGCGAACGTGGCCCCGAACAGGACGAGGGCGACGACTGCAGCCCAGCGACCTCGCCGTGTAGCCCACGCGCGCCACCCTAGAACCAGAGCCAGCACGCCGGTGAGGACATGAAGGGCGATGGCGGCCGAGCTGTGGACGTCCAGACTGGTGCCGTCCTGGACCAGCACCCCTGCCGAAGTGAAGAGGAGTCCGAGGGCGCTGACTGTCACTAACGCCACCGCTCGTGCGAGCAACAACAATCGTCCGGAAATCTGTAAATCTTGTGATCGCGACACTTTCCCTTTCTCGAGCTGCTCGTCCACTTCTTCGTGGTGGGAGGCGGCCGGCGACCCGCCCCACTTGTCCCCCAATGCCGCACGCACTGTCACATCTGGAGATTGTGCTGTGCTGACCTCTTGATTCGGTCGGGGTTTGATGAAGGTCTGATCAAGATCCCGGACGTGACGGTCGCTGACGCGGTGCTGAATTGGTGCGCGGCCAGTTGGGGTGAACCTGGGTGAAGCCTGTCAGGACGTCCAGCTTCCGAAGGCCTTCCCATGTCGCCCACGTAGTCCCTGACACTCGCAACAGGCAGCTTGATGAACGCTGCCAGAGGCTGTGGTCAGAGGGAGACTCTAGGCACGATGCACGCTTGAGGGAGCCGCTCCCGGTCGTTCTTCGACACGGGCGTGCAGGCCCCCACTTCTTGCGACGGGGACTCTGCTCGTCTAAGTTCGAGCAGAAGTCACATCACGAAACCATCACGGTATAGCGGCAGGGGAGACACGGCGGCAGTGGAGCGAAGACGTGCACGCCGCAAGGCACACCCTTTAACTGTCGACATCTGGGCGAGTTCTGGTCGCCCTCGAGGTGGCGGTACGCATCGCCAACCCTCCGCCCGGCCCGAGTTACGCGATCAGGTCGTCGTCGTCACGGTCGCCGCCGGGGCCATCGTGTCCTCGATAAGTTTTCTAGTGGACCAGCACACAGAGGCTGGTGGTGAGCACATTCACCTCATCGCGCACGAGGAGTCGATCAGTCCTGCTGGCCAGTCTGGAGACATAGCCCTTCCCCCGGCTGAACTGCCTGGGCCCGTTGCGGTGCAAGGCGACATCCCGCTGGAGAGCGCTGCCGCCATGGTGTCGTCATTGGCGGCAGGCACCGAAATCGACGCTCGCCGGCAAGTTGCCGAGGAGACCGCGCGCCGTCCAACAGCAGCGATGCCGACAGTCGGGACCCTCACGTCTGAGTTCGGCCAACGCTGGGGCTCGCTCCACGGCGGCATCGATATCGCAAACGTGATCGGAACCCCGATCGTGGCGGCGACTGACGGGACCGTCATCGATGCCGGCCCGGCGCAAGGGTTCGGCAATTGGGTCCGACTGCTGTCGGATGAGGGCACGATGACCGTTTATGGACACATGGAAGAGGTTCTCGTGTCCACCGGCCAGCGTGTACAGGCTGGACAGACGATTGCCCTCATGGGAAGTCGTGGCTTTTCCACCGGGTCGCACTTGCACTTCGAGGTGTGGTTGAACGAGGGACGGGAGCGCGCCGACCCCATCGAGTGGCTCCGGGAAAACGGTATCGCGACCAACTGAGTCAGCCCTTGGAGTGAGCCGGGGTCTGCGGTAAGGAGATCGTGAATCGGGCGCCGCGGCCGAGCCCGTCGCTGTGAACGCGGATATGGCCTTCGTGGGCTTCGACCAGTGCGCGAGTAATGGTGAGTCCGATGCCGCTTCCTCCGTGTGCCCGGTCGCGTGCGGTGTCGACGCGGTAGAAGCGGTCAAAAATGTGGTCGAGGTGCTGCGCTGCGATGCCTTCTCCAGTGTCGGCGATAGTGATCTCCACGTTCCCGTTGTGTAGGCGACTGGTGACGGTGACCATCCCACCTGAGTCGGTGTGGCGGAGCGCGTTGTGCAAAAGGTTGGTCAGGACCTGGTTGATTCGATCACTGTCGACAGTGATCGGTATTGCCTGATCAATACGTGCTTGGAGCAGCACATTTTTGTGCGAGTACTCGGGGCGCAGGGCGTCGATCGCGGCCGCGATGATGCTGCGAGTGTCGGTACCGATGGGGATGAGACGCGTGAGGTGTTCTTCGGCTCGGGACACCGCGCTGACGTCGTGAGCGAGCCGGCCTAGCCGACCAGTCGCGGTTCGCAGAATGCGCAGCGTGTCGTCGTCGAGTGCACGGACGCCGTCTTCGATTGCCTCAAGGTGGGATTCGAGCGTGGCCAGGGGAGTCCGCAACTCGTGTGCGAGATCTGAGAGCATCCGTCGGCGTGTGGTTTCGGTGGCATCTAGTCGTCGTGCCAGTTCGTTGAAGCTGGCGACAAGATCGTCGAATTCACGACCTATTCTCGGCTCGTGTACTCGTGAGTTGTATTCTCCACCGGAGATCTGCTGGACTGATCGGGTGACCGGGGTGATCGATCGTTGAACGCGGCGGGCGATGTAGCCGCTGACAGCCAGCGACAAGATCACCGATACCGCCAGTGCGATCGACCAAGACAGCATCATTGACGAGTTGAATGCCTCCTCCATATGGGCTGCTTCGGAGGAGTTCTGTGACAGTCCGGCCATCTCCAGATGCTCGTGGAAGATTCCGGGGGCAAGTATTGCGGCGACGACCCAGGCACTGACTGCGAAACCGATCATCACAAAAGCGAGCGCCGCCAGTAGCCGGGTACCGAAGGTGGCAGTGGTGAACCACCGCTTGAGGCGCGTCACGTTGTCACCCAGATCGATCCGGCTCACTGACCATCTCCGGTGCGGTAGCCGACACCGCGGACGGTGCGGATGTATGCGCCCCGGGACGCAGTGTCTCCGAGCTTGCGTCTGAGGTGCGCGATGTGGACATCAACAAGGTGCGTGTCGCCGACCCAGTCGGGCCCCCAGATCGCATTGATCAACTGCGTCCGGGACAGCACCAAGCCGGGGTCTCGCGTCAGTGCCGCCAAGAGGTCGAACTCGGTCCTGGTCAACTGGATCGGGGTGGTGTCGACGGTGACCTCGCGGCCTTCGACGTCGATTGCCAGTGCCCCAATCCTTCGCAGCTCTCTGTGATCGGAGGCCGCAGACGGGGAGCGTAAGGCCGTAGACGATCGAGGACGGCGCAGCATGACCTGGATGCGGGCCATGAGCTCTCGTGGGCTGAACGGTTTGGTCATGTAGTCGTCGGCTCCCACGGACAGTCCGATGAGGGTGTCGACCTCCTCGGTGCGGGCGGTGAGCATGACGACATACGCATCGGAGAAGGTGCGCAACTGGCGGCACACTTCGACGCCGTCCAGCCGCGGAAGACCGAGGTCTAGCACGACGACGTCGGGATCGACTTGCCGGATCAGGTCGACTGCGTCCTGCCCGTCATGAACGACCGTGAGGTCGAAGCCGTCACGAGTCAGATAGGTACCGATGAGGTCGGCGAGCTCACGCTCGTCTTCGACGACCATCGCCCGCAACCCTGCGGTCGCGCGAGTGGTCGGTGACTCACCTTCAGGTCCGGCGTCTCGAGAATCGGATGTGGACATAAGGCCAATCATCGTCGTAGGTCTGCCACTGGCGCCTACCGCGTGCTCGATCTTGATCAGACCTTCATCAAACCCCGACCGGATCAATGGGGTCGGCGAAGGACAATCTCCAGATGTGACTATGCGTGCTAGAGCGGTGCTGATGATGCTATGAAGCCGGCGACGCCCCACCGGAGCTGCCCCTCGATCCGGCTCGTCGCACCGGGAACGGCAGAGGGGACTCAAATCAGTGCCTAGGATAGCTCCGGTCACCGCGTTCATGCGCAACTCATGGCGCACTCTCACCGCGATGCGCACGGCATTGATTCTGCTATTTCTGCTGGCGGTGGCGGCGATACCGGGGGCACTCCTGCCGCAGCGCAGCCTCAACCAGGGAAACGTCAATCAGTACATCGCGGACAACGGCTGGCTGGGGGAGTTCTTTGACAAGCTCCAGCTGTTCGACGTGTTCTCCAGCTGGTGGTTCACAGCCGTGTACGTGTTGCTGTTTATATCCCTGGTGGGCTGCCTGACACCGCGGTCGATTGATCTGGTCAAACAACTCAAGGCCCCGCCGCCGCTCGCCCCGCGTAACCTTGCACGCCTGCCGCATCATGCGGCGTACCGGACCACGGCCACGCCGGAGCAGGCTGCGGACCAGGTCCAAAAGAGCCTCAAGGGCTGGCGGGTCCGTCGCAACAACGGGGACGGTCGCGTGTCGGGCAGCATCGAGCTGTCCGCGGAGCGCGGATATGCGCGCGAGGTGGGCAACATCGTATTCCACTTCGGCTTGCTGTTCCTGCTGATCGCGTTCGCGGCCGGCAAGTTCGTGTACGCGGAGGGCATGCGGGTGATCATCGCCAACGAGGAAGCGCCGGCCTTCTGCAACACCACGCCTAGCCCCGCTGATTCATGGAGTGTGAGGAAGGCTTCTGCCGGGTGACGGTGGGTGCGATTGCGTCTATGGGCGTGCGGGAGCGCCGGCTGGCGCTGCCGGTGGCGGGTCTCCGGGTGGTGCTGTCGTGGGCGGGCAGGTGAGGTCAGGCGGGTTTGGGGATCGCGGCGATCGTGCTGAACACGGCGACGATAGCGACCGCCCAGGGCCACGTTTCGGGGATTTTCACTCTTCGTCGTCGCCCGCTGCGGGCCAGTCGGGCCGCGGCGTGGAGGAAGCGGTAGCGCAGCGCCTTTGGCTCGCACAACGCCAGGACTGCGGCGTCGCCGGTACAGGCCAGCATCCGAGTCCAGGCCACGAGGTCAGCGGCGAGCATCACCGCCACCAGCCACGCCTGGTTGAGGGCGAACTCCCGGGAGGGAAGCCGGCCGAGCCCGGTGTCTTTGGCGTGTCGGATCCGGTCCTCCACTCGGGCGTGAGCCCGGTGCCTGGCCTCGAGGAATTGGAGCTGGCCGGTGGCGGTGTTGGTGACAAACGCCTGGTAGCGCCACCCGTCGATCTCCTC
>NZ_JAALEF010000505.1:36757-37126 GCF_014145245.1 Dietzia sp. B44
TAGCTGGGCGCCCGGGTGGGGCCGCTCGCGGCGGACGATCACCCGCATCCCCGCCGGCCACTTGGCGAGCAGCCCAGGGGCGAGGAATCCGGTCAGTTCGGCAACCTCGGCCCCGTCGCGAATGTCGCCCGACGGGTTCAATGCCGGCCCCCACGCTTCCTCGGGGCAGGTCGCGATGGCCCGTCGCAACGGGCCGGTGATGGAGAATCCGACCGAGTACTCCACCCGTCGACCACGGACGCGGTTCTGCTCGGTGACCCAGTTCAGCAGGTCATGGGAGGCGCCGGCGCCGTCCGAGCGGATCAGCAGGTCACGCCGGTGAGCAGCGGGGATCTGCGCGATTGCCTGGCCCAGGACGTCGATGTGGTC
>NZ_JAALEF010000505.1:37136-37295 GCF_014145245.1 Dietzia sp. B44
GGAGCGGATCAGCAGATCACGTCGATGGTTGGCGGGGACCTGGGCGATCGCCTGGCCCAGGACGTCGATGTGGTCGGCAGCGGTGTTGGAGCCAGCATTGCCCGGGCGCAAGCTCGCCGCGAGAAACTCTTCTGTGTTGTCGCACCACACGCCGATCGG
>NZ_JAALEF010000505.1:37305-37993 GCF_014145245.1 Dietzia sp. B44
GGCGGTGTTCGACCCGGCGTTGCCCGGCCGCAGGCTCGCCGCGAGGAACTCGGTCGTGTTGTCGCACCACACGCCGATCGGGTGGTAGCCGAAGGTGCGCTTGTACGTCGGCGCAGCAAGCTCTTTCTCGCTGTGGGTGACCACGATGGTGGCGTCCACATCAAGCACGATTGTGGCTCCCAGGTCCCGGCCCGCACACTTGGATGCGGGCACTCCGCCGGGCAGGAGGGACCACACATGCCGCCGCGTGCGGGCCCGCGCCACCTGGATCTTCTTGCGCTTGCCGGCGGTGACCTCGTCCAGAGTGCGCCACACCGTCGGCGCCGACGCCACCGGGCCCAGAGCGTCAGATTGGTGGCGCAGGACGCCGATGTCGGAGATGGACTCGCCGCCATCTGTGAGCATCACCGCGAGGTCGATCAAGACCCGGCCACGGTCATGGACTGGGATGAACCGTCTGCGAGTCATGGCCTTCGACAGTTCGGCGGTCAGCCCCACTCGATCCGCCAGAAGGCGTGGCGCGATGGCTCCGGCGTGGGAGATCACCCCGACACCATCAGCAGTAACGGACAGGCCAGACGACCACGACGTACGCTTCACCTACCGAGTGCTTTCTGCTGGCGAACATGGAACCTTCGACAAGTCCCAGTTTCCCCTGTTCAGGAAGCACTTCGGCCTATTTTCACCC
>NZ_JAALEF010000506.1:0-369 GCF_014145245.1 Dietzia sp. B44
GAACTCCATCGGACGGTCGATCAGGTCCTTGGTGTTCTCGTTGCTCTGCAACATGGTGATCAGATCGAAGCCGGGTTCCTCCCCGGCTTCTGTCCGGGCCTTCTTGTCGTACCACAGAGAACTCAGACCGCTCGCCATCTCGCGCATTCCGTCGAACGTCTCGTCGAGGTCCGCGGGACCACCGTTGGCCTCCTCGAACGACGTCGCCATATCTGACCAGTACACGAGTTTGCGACGTTCCTCGTAAGGGAAGTCCAAGAGCGTCGCGAGCATCCGAGCTGTCAATTCGATCGAGACGGTCTGCACCCAATCGAAAGGCTGATTCACCGGCAAGCCGTCGAGCACCTCGCGAACCCGAGACCGAATGAG
>NZ_JAALEF010000506.1:706-5080 GCF_014145245.1 Dietzia sp. B44
TTCGACGTCCTCGACGGGGGGGATGGGCTTCTCTACGAAGAGCTTCTTCCCATTCGTCCTTGTCACCCAGCGCCGAGTCCTGTCGTACAGATGGGCGCCCCGGATCTGCAGATCCATCGGGATGGCCGACTGAACCTTGTCGCCGATCGTATCGGAAACCTTCACGTGTCTCACCTTGTCTTTCGTCGTTACATCTGGAACGTCGTTACATCTGGAACTCTGGCACCTGGACGGTAAGGCCGTCCCAATCCGCGGACGCGGTCATCTGGCACGACAGTCGGGAGGTCGGCAGCCGTTCGGGGTTCATTGAGAGCATCTCTTCTTCACTTGCTCCCGAGAGGCCCACCACGTCGGACCATTGCGGATCAACGATGACATGACACGTGCCGCACGCGGCTTCGCCTCCGCAGTCAGCGTCAATCCCGGGCACCGCGTTGTTGACGGCGATCCGCATGAGTGACTGCCCCTCCTCCAAGGGCACCTCGTGCTCCTCGCCGTCGTGGGAGACAAAGGTTACAACTGCCATAGTGAACTCCTGATACGTAGTATTTGACGTCCTTTGGCCCGTTGAGTTTTCCGTTGGTCAGCGCAGGCTCAGTGGCCTTCTTGTCACGCTTCTTTCCCTGGGCTCAGACGGCCGCGGCGGGCGCCTCGTGCGTCCGTCTCTACGTGGGTCGGCGCGCCTCTTCTCGGTGGAGTGGCCGTCCTCGACGCCACTGTGACGTCGGCCACGTTCGTGACCCAGTCTGGAACGCCCGACCCACTTTGTCAACGAATATTCCCTAGTGAATCTCGTTCACGGGCCGGGGGGGCCTCGACCCGGTAGCATCCGGGAGGTGACCGAGTCGGCAAGCGCGCCCCCGCGGCGCAGCCCCCGGATGGTTAAGCGCCGCGCGCAGAACTGCGAGCGCATCCTCGACGCCGCCGAGCGGGCGTTCGTCTCCGGGCAGCGCAACGTCCGGATGGAGCAGATCGCCGAGGACTCGGACATGTCAGTGGGCGCGCTCTACAAGTACTTCGGCAGCAAGGACGGCATCCTGCTCGCCCTCGCCGACCGCGCGCTGACCCGGTTCAGCACCTACCTCGACGAGGCCCTCCGTCCCGAGTACTCGCCCCTCGAGCAGGTCATCGCCGCCAGCGACGTGTACCTGCGGTTCTACCTGGACCACCGCGGGTCGTTCCGCTTCCTCGCCTTCGACGGCCACGGTTCCGGCCTCTCCGCCAGCGCCCACGAGCTGAGCCAACAAGTCGGCGACCGCCTCGACGAGATCCTCGGCCGGTTCCAAGCACACCTCGAAAGCGCCATCGCCACGGGCGAGGCCTCGCCCGACTACCCGCCGAAAGAAACCGCGCTCTTCCTCTGGGGCGCATGGAACGGCGTCGTCTCCCTGACCCTGCGCAATGACCGCATGGCACTCACCGACGATCAACTCGCCGCCACCCTCGACGTCGGCCGCCGCCTCGTCAACGAGGGACTCGCCCACCCCAGCTTCCGCATCCGCGGCCACTCGCGCGCCCGCGTCATGGACCCCACCAAGAACTGGTAAGCGCGCACCCACGGCCCCACCCGACAGCCCGCTCACGAGCGACCACCACTCACTGGCCACACGACCGCCAGTCACGTACCTGGGCTCCCACATCCCGGTGTCGCTGTGGGAACGAGGAATCACCGGGATTACCGTGGCCCCGCCGGCGGGCAACACCGCCCTGGCCGCCGTCTTGGATACCTACAACCTGACCGCCGATAGCCGGCGCTCCCCTCCCTCTGGGCAGAATCGCCTTCGGGTCGTCGCCTGGGCCCTGGGCGCCGACGACCCGCCGCAGCGCCCGCTCGCCGGCGATATCCGGGCGAGCACTATCCCGCCGGACGCCACAGGCGGGTAACATAGGTAACGGAAAACGTTTCCGGTTACCCGTTACCGATTCGGAGGGGAGATGGCTATGTCGACGTCGGAGAAGATCGCCAGGGCCTATGGGGTGCTCGTCGCGCGAGGGGACAAGGTCACCGTGCGCAGCGTGCAGCGTGAAGCGGGGGTGCGCATCGGTGAGGTGGCCGCGTGGATGCGTGAACACGCCACCGGCGCTGCTGGGGACGTGCCCGAGGCTCCGGATCTGTCGGAGGCGATGTCGGCGATGGTGGCCTCGGTGTGGGCTGCGGCGTGGAAGCGGGCCGCGGAGCAGGCGGATGAGGCCACGGCGGTCGCGCTCGATGCTGCTCGCGCGGGTGAGGCCCACGCCCTGGAGGCGGCCGAGCAGGCTGCTGCAGAGCGGGACGATGCGGTCGCATCCCGCGACCGAGCACTCGGCGAGCTCGAGGGAATGCGCGACGAGCTCGAGCAGCTGCGCGGCCAGCTCGAGGAAACGCGCCAGGACGCCGCCGTCGCACGCACCAAGGCCGAGGAGTCCGACCGGGCACGGGTCCGGGCGGAGGCAACCTCAGACACACTGCGGGAGGTGCTGGATTCGCTGCGCGAGGCCGCCCGCACGCCGGAACATCCGGGCGAGTCCTAGCGGAGCTCGCCAGGGCACGTGGGGCACTGACTGTCGGGGGGAGAAGTCACACTGACAGCAGGTCAACCGAAAACAGGTCGGCACGAGCCGCGCCCACGAATGGGTGCTCTGCTGCGAGCAGACGGGCGGCAAGGAGGAGTCCCGATGTGGGATCTGACGACGGCGCTGCAGGCTACCGCGGTGGTCGCTGCCGGCGCCTTGGCCGTGCCTCCGGTCGCGCGTGGGGCCGGTGGGTTCTGCGCAGTGATTGGGCTGCTCGGTGTGCTGCAAGGCCGTACGTGGGCGCCGACGGTCGCGGCGCTGGGGCTGTTGGCGTGGTTCGTGGGTCATTGGTCGTTCGCGGTGCGACACGGGCGTGCGCTATCGGTCGGCGATAGCGCTGTGGGTGATCGATAGGACCCCGCTGCGATGGACGATCCCGCGGTACTGGCAGCTGCGCCGCCAACGTCGACAAACAGCGGCCCGCTGACACATCCGGAGCCGCCAAAAAGAAAGGCCCCGCCGTCGGCGAGGCCACTACTGCGAGCGACTGTACTCCCCAGGCTCTAGAACAGTGAGGGTGTGTCGAGGGGCGCGGCGTTGCCACAGGCGCGGGCGTAGGCGCGCGCGTCCCAGCCGCCGGCGAGTGCGTCTCGCACGGCTAGGGATCGGGCGTGGCGGTTGGTGTGTTGGTCGGGGTTGCGGATGGCGCCGGTGCGACCGCACGCGACGGCGTAGCGCAGGTTTGCTGACTGGGTAGAGGCGACGACATGCCCCGGGTCGACGCGTACGCACAGGGGTTCGTTGCAGCGGTGTTCGGCCACCACGCCATCGTCCAGTTGGCCGGCGAGCAGGAGTGCGAATCGGTGCCCGGACTCGGTTCGACTGATCCCACCCGATCTCCACGTCAGGCGTGTATACCCGTCGACGCCGCTGATCGCTGAGATCAGGAACCAGCACCCGTCCCCGGGCGCTTTGACGACCCGGGACCAGAACGCGTCGATCGCCGCCTGGGTGGGCGGCAGTGTCGAACTGTAGGGACGAGACCGCCGCGCCGCGGCCGAGGGGGCAGGCGCCGGAATCAGGTCCAGGCCTGGCAGAGGAATGTCCACGTCTGCGGGACTGGTGCGCGGGTCAGTGTGGCTCGGCACCGTTGTGGTCCGAGGCCGTGTCCGACGCCTGCTCGTCAGTGGTCTCCGGTGTTCCTTCCCCGGTGACGGTGCGGTCCTTCGCGGCGCGGATCGCGGCGCCGACCTCGCGGGCGGACAGTCCAGTCATCTCGGCCAGGTCTGCTTGCGCGACCCCGAGGCCCTTCAGCTCGATCAGCGCCTCCCCTAGGGCAGCCTCTGCGTCGGCGCGGGCGTCGATCGCGGAGAACACCGCCACTAGCTTGGACTCGCGCTTGCGCGCCCGCTCGAGCTCGTCAGCCATGGCTTGGCGGGCACGGGCCCGGGCGGTCTGGGAACGCGAATCAGTCTTCGTAGCAGCCATGGACCAAACCCTAGAGCACTCCTACGACACCCGCGAGCAGCAACCACTCCCCCATCGGCCACCGCGTCGCTCATTCCGTCCCCCGTAGAGCCGCCACCGTTGTGGCCAGACTGAGCACCCGCTACCGCTCGATTAAACAGCCACACACAGTAGGCACTCTCAGTGAAGGAGGGAAAACCGCTGGTCAGCGCTGCGCGCGTGCTGGCGCGTAGACGCGGCCGTTACGGGCCGCATACGCTGGCGTATGTGATGAGTCTGCGGGCGGTCCATGCGGGTACTGGATACCAGTACCTGCTGCGCTCGGTCGCCACTCACGACGCCGACCCGCAAGGCATGGCCCTGTCGGACTACTACGCCGCTAAGGGGACAGTAGTGCCCCATAGAGTGGTGTAA
>NZ_JAALEF010000050.1:0-9898 GCF_014145245.1 Dietzia sp. B44
CCCGCCCCGCGACCTGCACCACGCCCGGCCGCGGACAGCACCGCGCCCGGCCCCCTCTCGGGTGGGGCCGGGCGCGGCTGTTCTTGGGAGGATCCGTGTCGTGGGTCCTCGATGGGGGTCGTCAGACCAGGGTCACGGCATCTCGGTGGCGATGAGGCGGGAGTCGTCCGGCTCGGCATCGGCGTGGATGACGTTCTTGCTCGACTCGGTCATGAGGAAGATGCAGACCATCGACATGACGGACAGCGCCGAGAGCATCAGACCGACACCGAAGGTGTTGCCGGCCCCGATCATCGCGGCCGCTGCCAGCGGCGGCAGCGCACCACCGAGGATGCCGGCGAGGTTGTAGCCGAGCCCGGCGCCGGTGTAGCGGTAGCGGGCCTGGAACAGCTCGGGCAGCAGTGCACCGGCCGGTCCGTAGGCGATACCGAAGATGATCAGCGTGACGAACAGCACCAGACCGAAGGCGAAGGTCGACCCGGTGTCGAGGATCGGGAAGACGAACAGCGTCCACGGGATGGCCAGTCCGACCGAGGTGCCGATGACCTTCCTCCGGCCGATCTTGTCCGAGTACATCGCCGACAGCGCGATGGCGGCACCGAAGATCAGCGCGGCGATCATGCCCATGCCCAGGACGAACGGGCGGGAGTGCCCGAGGGTGGCGGTGGCGTAGTTCGTGAGGAACGAGGTGCCCATGTAGAAGAGCGAGAACAGCGAGGTGAGCGCACCACCCGCGATGAGGATCTCTTTCCACTGGTACCGCAGCGCATCGGCGAACGGCAGCGTCCTGGGGGCCGTGACCCTGTTCGCGGCCTTGTCCGCAGCCGCGGTCTCGGCGGCTTCCTTGGCCTCCCTCGCCTGGGTCTGGCGGAAGACCGGGGTCTCCTCGACCGTGAGACGGATCCACAGGCCGACCAGCACGAGGACGGCGGAGAGCAGGAACGGGATACGCCAGCCGTACTGCATGAAGGGGCTGTCGAGGTCTGCACCGCCACCGGCGACGAGCGAGAAGACGAGGAACGTCCCCGAGGAGAGGAAGAACGCGAAGGCCACGCCCAGCTGCGGCCACATGGCCATCATGCCGCGCTTGCCCTCGGGGGCGTACTCGGCCGTGAGCAGCGTGGCTCCGGCCCATTCGCCGCCGACCGCGAAGCCCTGGAAGAAGCGGCACACCACCAGCAGGGTCGGTGCCCAGATGCCGATGCCGCCCTCGAAGACGCCGAACGCCCCCGTGTTGTACCCGGGCAGCAGACCGATGAAAACGGTCGCCACGCCCATGATGATGAGGGTCCAGACGAGCGTGTTCTTGCGACCGATCCGGTCACCGAAGTGGCCGAAGATCGCCGCACCGACGGGCCGGGCGAAGAACGCCACGGCGAAGGTCGCGAACGAGGACAGCGTCGCCGTCGCGGGGTTCTGGTCGGGGAAGAACAGGGCCGGGAAGACCAGCGCGGCGGCGGTGCCGTAGATGAAGAAGTCGTACCACTCGATCGTGGTACCGATCGAGGACGCGGCGGCGACCTTCTTCAGCGAGGTCTTCTGCTTGACCGGCGGAAGATTCGGGGACAGCGGTGCCGCGTCCCCCGGCGGGGTGTTTCCGGACTGCGTCAAGACAACTCCAGTCGTGTCAGGTTCGCCGGGTATCTGACCTCCGGCGAGGCGGGTGATCGCCGACGCATAGGCGTCGATTGAGCCGAACAGTATGTGATGACCACCACACCCGATACACCCGAAAGTATGTGGACGTGATCCGGCCCACAGCGCCCCGGACCGATTCGACCGGATTCCCTGCCCGTCGAGCACCCCTACGGTGCCGGGCGAACAGCGCGCCCGAGCCACAGGAAGGCACCGATCCCGACCACCGGGCGTCGGACGCCGGTAAGGCCTGGCCTCATGCGTCGGCGGACCACAGGCGTCGGCGAGCCGAATTCCCGCGCTCACACCGACTGCACGACCACAGCCGTTCCGAGGGGCCGGGCTCCCGGTCTGTCCGGGGGAGGCGATCAGGCGCGCCGATCGGACGAGCAGACTCCTCGACACGGTCGGACGGATCTCCGACACGCCATCGCGAGGCGTTCATCCCGGACGGCGGCGCCGGGGTTCGCACCGGCCACCGGTGCCCCGGAGAGAGGATCGCGGTGACCGCCTTGTCCGCGGCCGTCGCGGCGTTGTGCAGGCCGGAGGTACGGATCAGCGACGATCCCGACGACCTGACGTTGCCGTGGACCACGATGCTCACTCGCCCGGCGACCGGGGTCAAAGTCCGCTGTGGCCGACCCTCAGGGCTCTGAGGGTCGGCCGGGACGGATCCGAGCATGACGGGTCGGCAGGACTGATCAGGGCAGGAGCGATCAGGGCCGGACCGATCAGGGCAGGACTGATCAGGGCAGGACGCCGAGGAGCCGGGCGCGGGCCACGGACTCCATCCGTGACCGTGTGCCCAGCTTGGTACCGATGTTGCGCAGGTACGCCTTGATCGTCTCCGGTGACAGGGACAGTCGGGCGCCGACCTCGGCGTTGGAGCATCCGAGAGCGACCTGTGCGAGGACATCGATCTCCCGGGGGGACAGGACCGTCGGCGCCGGGCCCGGGTCCCGGCCCACGTCCGGAGTCCGGCCCACCCCCGCCAGCGCGGAACCCGCGGCCAGGAGCCTCTCGCGGAGATCCGGATCGCCGAGCTCGGCGGCGATGGCCCGCAACTCGCCGTGGAGGACACGAAGACGTTCCCTGTCGGAGGATTCCAGCCCGAAGTTCTGCTCGGCCGCGGCGTGGTCGGCCATCCGCAGTCGTCGATCGACCTCGTCGTGGACCTTGAACTCCGAGGCCAGGTCCGCGGCGACGGTGGTGAACGTCCGGGTGACCTGGTCGCCGAGCTGGGTGGCGACGCGGGCCGATCCGTAGAGGATCGTCCGCGCCACGCCCGAGACGATCACGGGGACGGAGATGATCGCCCGCAAGCCCTCGCGGTCCACCGCGTCGGCGTAGTCGCGGGTGATCCTCGAGCACTCCTCGTAGTCGCGCACCGTCGCCGGTCGTCCGGAGGCCATCACGTGACCACCGAGCCCACGGCCCCTGGCCACGGCCAGCCCCTGCATGGAGTCGGTGCGGACCCCGATGAAGCGGTTCAGTCTGGCGGTCTCACCGGTGACGTCGCCGGCGAAGACGACGGGCACACCGGAATCACGGCGGGCCCGGCGCAGGGCCCCTAGTACAGCGTCTGAATCCTTGGGTCGGAGGGTGGACATGGTGTTCTCCCGAGAGTGGAGGGGTTCAGCTCCGCGAGGAATCGCGGATGCTGGTGATGATGGCGCTGAAGTCCTTGCCACCGTTGTCCTGCGCGAACTCGTCGTACAGGGCAGCCGCTGCCGCGCCGAGCGGAGCGACCGTACCAGTGCTCTCCAGGGCCGCGAGCGCCAGCCCGAGATCCTTGTTCATGAGAGCGGTGGCGAAGCCGGGCGTGAAGTCGTTGTTGGCGGGAGAGGTGGGGACCGGACCGGGGACCGGGCAGTTGGTGTGCAGCGCCCAGCTGTTGCCGGTGGCACCGGTGACCACGTCGAACAGGGCCTGGTGATCGAGACCCAGCCCCTCGGCGAGCACGAACGCCTCGGCGATCGCGATCTGGTGCACGGCCAGCACCATGTTGTTGCAGACCTTGGCGGCCTGTCCGGCCCCGGCTCCGCCGCAGTGGATGACCTTGCCCGCCATCGGCTCGAGCACGGGCTGCGCGGCCGCGAAGGCCTCGTCCTCCCCGCCGACCATGAACGCCAGGGTGCCGGCGGTCGCGCCCTTGACGCCGCCGGAGACGGGCGCGTCGACCTGGAGCATCCCGGCGTCCACGGCCTTGGCGTGGACCGCACGGGCGTCGTCGACCGAGATGGTGGAGGAGTCGATGAACAGGGTCCCCTCCCCCGCCTCGCCCAGGACGTCGTCGTAGGTCGAGGTCACCAGCGCACCGTTGGGCAGCATCGTGATCACGACGCCGGCTCCCCGGACCGCCTCGGCGGGCGAGTCGCACACGGTGATCCCGGCGGTACGGGCCGCGTCCTGCGCCGCGGCGACCGGGTCGAATCCTCTGACGTCGAGTCCGGCGCCGACCAGGTTGGCGGCCATGGGTCCACCCATGTTGCCCAGCCCGAGAAACGCCACAGTCTGCGATCGGTTGTCCATGTCCTACGCTCCCAGTCCGCGCGCGGCGACGGCCCGGCCGACGACGACGCGCATGATCTCGTTCGTCCCCTCCAGGATGCGGTGCACCCGGAGATCTCGCACGATCTTCTCTATTCCGTACTCGGCCAGGTACCCGTACCCGCCGAAGAGCTGCAACGCCCGGTCCGCGATGTCGAAGCAGCGGTCGGTGACGAAGAGCTTCGCCATGGCGCACTGCTCCACGTGATCCGGCTCCTTGGCGTCCAGGGCCGCGGCGGCGCGCCACAGCATGAGCCGGCTCGCCTCCAACTCGGTCGCCATCTCCGCGAGGGTGAAGCGGATCGTCGGCTCGTCGATCAACGCGCCGCCGAACGCCTCACGGTCCCGCACGTGGGCGACGGCCCGCGTGTACGCGTCCTGGGCGCCGCCCAGGGAGCAGGCGGCGATGTTGATGCGCCCGCCGTTGAGCCCCCGCATCGCGATGGTGAACCCGAGGCCCTCGCCGCCGGTGTCCGCGCCACCGATGAGGTTCGCCGCCGGGACCCGCACGCCCTCCATGATCACCTGCGCGGTGGGCTGGGCGTTCCAGCCCATCTTCTGCTCGTCCGGACCGAAGCTCAGGCCCTCGGAGTCCGCCGGGACCAGGAAGGCCGAGATCCCCTTGGGGCCGGCCTCCCCGGTGCGGGCCATCACCACGTAGACGTCCGACTGCCCGCCACCGGAGATGAACTGCTTGGTGCCGGTGAGGACGTACTCCGCGGTCTCGCCCTCGCCCTCCTTCACCGCCTTCGTCCGCAGCGCCGCCGCGTCCGACCCGGCGCCCGGCTCCGTCAGGCAGTAGCTCGCGAACAGCTCCAGCGACGCCAGCCGCGGGATCCACTCGTGGCGCTGCTCCTCGGTGCCGAACTCGTCGACCATCCACACGCACATGTTGTGGATGGACAGGTACGCGGCCACCGACGGGCATCCCCGGGCGAGCTGCTCGAAGATGCGGACACCGTCCAGCCGCCGCATCCCGCTGCCCCCGACGTCCTCCGAGACGTAGATGGCGCCCATCCCCATCTCGGCGGCCTCGCGGAGGACGTCCTTGGGGAAGTGGTGCGTCGCGTCCCACTCCTGCGCTTTGGGCGCGATCCGCTTGACCGAGAAGTCGCGGGCGGTGTCGACGATGACCTTGTCGTCGTCATCAAGGGTGAACATGGGTGTTCCTCTCATACGGTGCCCGGTTCGTACGGTGTGCGGCAGGTGAACTGCGCGGCGGGTGAGCTGCGCGGCGGATCCGGTTCGCGGTCAGTCCATCGTGGGGATGACGAACTCGGCACCGTCCTTGATGCCGGAGGGCCAGCGCTGGGTGACCGTCTTGACCTTGGAGTAGAACTTGATCGACTCCGGGCCGTGCTGGTTGAGGTCGCCGAATCCGGACTTCTTCCAGCCTCCGAAGGTGTGGTACGCGATCGGCACGGGGATCGGCACGTTGACGCCGACCATGCCCACCTGGACGTTGGACACGAACTCGCGGGCGGCGTCGCCGTCGCGGGTGAAGATGGCCACGCCGTTGCCGTACTCGTGCTCGTTGGGCAGGCGCAGGGCCTCCTCGTAGTCCTTGGCGTGGACCACCACGAGGACGGGGCCGAAGATCTCGTCGGTGTAGACGCTCATGTCCGGGGTGACCTTGTCCATGAGCGTGGGCCCGACGTAGTAGCCCCCGGAGATGTCCTCGCCGTTGAACTCGTCCGTGTAGGCACCCACGCTGCGGCCGTCGATGAGGATCTCCGCACCGGCCTTCTCGCCCTGGTCGATGTAGTCCAGCACGCGGGCCTTGGACTCGGGGGTGACCAGCGGGCCGTAGTCGGACTTCGGGTCGTGGCTGTGGCCCACCCGCAGTTCCTTGACCTTGGGCACCAACTTCTCGAGCAGGGCCTCGGCGGTGCCCTCGCCCACGGGGACGGCCACCGAGATGGCCATGCAGCGCTCACCGGCGGAGCCGAAACCGGCGCCGACCAGGGCATCGGCGGCCTGCTCGAGATCCGCGTCCGGCATGATGATCATGTGGTTCTTGGCGCCGCCGAAGCACTGCGCGCGCTTGCCGGTGCGGGCCGCGTTCTCGTAGATGTACTGCGCGATGGGCGTGGAGCCGACGAAGCCCACGGCCTGGATGGTCTCGCTGTTGAGGATCGCGTCGACCGCCTCCTTGTCACCGTGGACGACCTGGAAGATGCCGTCGGGCAGACCGGCCTCGGTGAACAGCTCGGCCAGGCGCACCGGGACGGAGGGGTCGCGCTCGGAGGGCTTGAGCACGAAGGCGTTGCCGCACGCGATGGCCGGGCCCGCCTTCCACAGGGGGATCATGGCCGGGAAGTTGAATGGGGTGATCCCCGCGACCACGCCGAGCGGCTGGCGCATGGAGTAGACGTCGACGCCCGTGCCGGCGTTCTCGGTGAACTCGCCCTTGAGCAGGTGCGGGATGCCGATCGCGAACTCGATCACCTCGAGGCCGCGCTGGATGTCGCCCTTCGCGTCCGGGGTGGTCTTGCCGTGCTCGATCGCCAGCAGCTCCGCGAGCTCGTCCATGTTCTGGTTGATCAGGTCGACGAACCGCATGAGCACGCGGGCGCGCTTCTGCGGGTTCTGGGCCGCCCACGCCTTCTGCGCCTCGGCGGCCTTGGCGATCACGTCGTCGACCTCCGCCGTCGACGCCAGCGGGACCACGGCCTGCGCCTTGCCCGTGCTGGGGTTCAACACCTCGTGGGTTCGGCCGCCCGTGGCGGCGACCCTGGTGCCGTTGATGTAGTGCTCGATCTGCCTGAGATCCGACATGGACATCCCTTCGTCGTGAGGCCGCGGTCCGGAGATGTCCGCGCGCCACTGCTCCCGTGATGACCATCACTCTATACTTGCATCTCCTAGTAATCCAGGACCCGGCCCCGCGGCCGCCCCCGACCCTCCCCTTTCGGGTGTACCGCCAGCCGCCCGGCCGCCCATACTGTGAACTGACTCACTTCCCGTGCCCGTTCTCACCCGTGCCCGCTGTCAGGAGACTTCATGGCCCCGCTCGCCACCGACGCCACCACCCGATTCCGCGCCGCCCGCGACTTCCTGCAGGCCAACGCGGAGGACTACGAGGCCGCCCGGGCCGGCTTCGCGTGGCCGGAGCTCGACGAGTGGAACTGGGCACTCAACTGGTTCGACGTCGAGGCCGAGGGGAACACCGATCCCGCGTTGTGGATCGTCGAGGAGCACGACGGCGGAGGCGCACCGACCGAGGCGAAGTACTCCTTCGACGAGATGCGGATCCGCTCGGACCGCACCGCCAACTGGCTGCGCGAGGCCGGGGTCGGGCCCGGCGACCGGATCCTGCTCATGCTGGCCAACCAGGTGGAGCTGTGGGACGTCATGCTCGCGGTGATCAAGCTCGGCGCCGTGGTCATCCCCGCCACCACCCTGCTCGCCGAGGGCGACCTGCGCGACCGCATCGCCCGCGGCGGCATCAAGCACGTGATCGCCCGCTCCGAGCTGGCCGAGCGCTTCGCCGCCATCTCCGGCGACTATCAGCGGTTCTCGGTGGGCGGCGCCCCCGACGGCTGGACCGACCTCGCCGGCGCGATGGACGCCTCCCCCGACTTCGAGCCCAGCCACACCACCCACGCCGACGACACGCTGCTGCTCTACTTCACCTCCGGGACCACCAGCAAGCCCAAGCTCGTCGAGCACACCCACGCCTCGTACCCGGCGGGCCACCTATCGACCATGTACTGGATCGGTCTCCAGCCGGGCGACGTCCACCTCAACGTGTCCTCGCCCGGATGGGCCAAGCACGCGTGGTCCAACGTGTTCACGCCGTGGATCGCCGGGTCATGCGTGTTCATCTACAACTACTCCCGCTTCGACGCCACGGCGATGATGCGCGAGATGGACCGCTGCGGGGTGTCCAGCCTGTGCTGCCCGCCCACCGTGTGGCGGATGCTCATCCAGGCCGACCTGACGCAGCTGCAGGTGCCGCCCCGGCTGGCGGTGGGTGCCGGCGAGCCCTTGAACCCGGAGGTGATCGGGCGCGTCCGCGACGCGTGGGGGGTGACCATCCGCGACGGCTTCGGCCAGACCGAGACCACCGTGCAGATCGCCAACACCCCGGGCCAGCCCATCAAGGACGGGTCCATGGGCCGCCCGTGCCCCGGATTCGACGTCGTCCTGGTCGACCCCGCCACCGGACAGGAGGTCCCGGGAGAGGGCGCCGAGGGCGAGATCTGCCTGCGCCTGGACCCCCGCCCGCTCGGCCTGATGGTCGGATATCACGGAGACAAGCACCGGACCGACGCCGCGTACGCGGACGGTTTCTACCACACCGGTGACGTCGGCTCGCGGGACTCCGAGGGCTACATCACCTACGTGGGCCGGACGGACGACGTGTTCAAGTCCTCGGATTACCGGATCTCGCCGTTCGAGCTGGAGTCCGTCCTGTTGGAGCACCCGGCGGTGGCCGAGGCGGCGGTCGTCCCGTCCCCGGATCCCGTGCGACTGAGCGTCCCCAAGGCGTTCGTCGTCCTGGCCGGCGGCTGGGAGCCGACCGAGGAGACCGCCCGCCAGATCTTCGACTACTCCCGCACCCACCTGGCCGGCTACAAGCGGGTGCGCCGTCTCCAGTTCACCGACCTGCCCAAGACCATCTCCGGCAAGATCCGCCGCGTCGAGCTGCGCAACGGCGAGAGCGAGAACGGCCCGTCGGTGGACTTCCCCGGCGAGTTCCGGGAGGAGTCGCTGCGCTGACGGCGGGTTCCCGGCCCGCGGGGGCGCGGCTGCGGCCCGTGCAGGCCCGGTTGCGGTCCGCGCAGGCCGGGCCGTGTCGGCGCAGGCCGGGCCGTGGCCCGTGCTGGCACCTCGACGAGTGGTCGCGACTGCAGGAGAACCCGCTACCTGACCTGGGAAAACGTGAGCGGGTGTGACCTCTCGGCGCGGTGGGACGACCCCGGCGCGTCTCGAGCGACTCCCGGTGACGCTCAGGCCCGGACCAGTCCGTCTATCTCCTCAGGGGCCCACGGCGGACTGTCGTGGAAATCTCGGTAGGCCAGGATCTGCGCCTCCGGGGCGGGGAATCTCCCGATGAACCCGCCCGACCCGGCGAACACCCCGCCGGTGATCCCGGCAGCCAGATCGGAGACGAGATAGGTGTAGAGCGGCGCGACGTACTCCGGCCCGGCCGGGTCCAGTGCACCGGCCACACTGAGCTCGTCGAGCATCCCCCTGCGGCCCAGCTCGCGGATCTGGTCCTCGTAGTCCTCCCCGCTCGACAGCCTGGTCCGGGCGCCCGGGCACACCACGTTCGCCCGCACCCCGTGCTCGGCGAGCTCGGCCGCGATCGCCATGGTCAGCGAGGTGACCGCGCCCTTGCCGGCCGGGTAGCCCGTACCTCCGTAGTCGCCTTTCCAGGCGAACGACGACGTGGTGACGATCGCGCCCGAGCCGGTGGAGACGAAGTGCGGTGCGAACACGCGACACGCCGCGAAGGTCGTCCCGAGGTGGGCGTCCATGAGCGCACCGAACTCTGCGTGACTCACGGTGAGGATCGAGGACCCCGCGGGCTCGGGAACCCCTGCGCACGTGATCAGGCCGGAGACCGTCGACCCCCCGCGGATCGCCTCCTCGAGCAGCGACTCCGCCACCGTGGGCTCGTGTGCCGACCCGGCGAGCCCGGAGATCCGGCCGTCGGACCGTGCGGCGAGCTCGGCGACCCGGTGCCGCAGCGCCGCCTCGTCGC
>NZ_JAALEF010000507.1:0-105 GCF_014145245.1 Dietzia sp. B44
GGGCAACTTCTCCAGCCTAGCCACACCGACCCACCAAGTCAAAACCGGGCCCGCACAACCACCTGAAAACCGCCACCTACCTCGGCTCGGGCCTCTCGGTCCGGG
>NZ_JAALEF010000507.1:208-14571 GCF_014145245.1 Dietzia sp. B44
CCAGAAAGCCGCGAGGCCGCTCGCGTCACCTGTGGGTGTCGACGCGCTCGATCCGGCCCCCCAGGGACCGCACCTTCTCGAGGAAGTCCGGGTACCCGCGGTCGATGTGGAAGATCTCGCAGACCTCGGTCACGGCGTCCCCGCACATCCCGGCGAGGACCAGGCCCGCGCCGGCGCGGATGTCACTGGCCCACACGGTCGCGGAGTCCAGGCGTTCACGGCCCCGGATCTTTGCGTGGTGCCCGTCGGTCTCGGCATCGACTCCCATGCGCACCATCTCCTCGACGAAGCGGAATCGTGCCTCGAAGAGGTTCTCGGTGATCACGGACGCGCCGTCCGCCACGGAGGCGAGGGCGATCGCCATCGGCTGGAGGTCGGTCGGGAAGCCGGGGAACGGCAGGGTCCGCACGTCCCGCGCGCGGGGACGTCCCTCCTGGATGACCCGGACCCAGTCCGGACCGGTCGAGACCTGCGCCCCCGCACCGCGGAGGTTCTCCAGCACCACGTGGATGAACATGGGATCGATGCCGGTGACGGTCACGTCTCCCCGCGTCATCACGGCGCCCATCGCCCAGGTGGCGGCGACGATCCGGTCCCCTATCACCCGGTGACTCACCGGCGTCAGTGTCTCGACACCGTCGATGGTGATGGTGCTCGTCCCGGCCCCGCTGATGCGGGCACCCATCTTGGACAACAGGTCACAGATGTCGACGATCTCTGGTTCCCGGGCGGCGTTGACCAGCGTCGAGGTCCCGCGGGCCAGAACCGCGCCGAACAGAAATGTCTCCGTGGCACCCACGGAGGGGAACGCGAGCGTGTACCTGGCGCCCGTCAGCTCGGTTGCCTCGGCGACCAGTCGGCCGTGATCCATCCTCGTGGTGGCGCCCAGCTTCTCGAGCGCCTCGCGGTGCCAGTTGAGTGGCCGGTCCCCGATCGCGTCTCCGCCCGGCATCGCCAGCTCGGCACGGTGGTAGCGACCGACGAGGGGCCCGAGGATGCAGACGGATGCCCGCAGTCGCTGCGCGGCTTTGTCGTCCGAGACGTGCCCCAGGTCCGCCGGCGTGTCGATCACCACCGTTCCGCCCGAGATCTCGACGGTGCACCCCAGGTGCCGCAGCACGTCGGCCATCGCGGGCACGTCGGAGATGTCCGGGCAGTTGGTCAGTGTGGTCCGCCCCTCCGCCATCAGTGCCACCGCCATCAACTTGAGCACGCTGTTCTTGGCGCCGGCGACAGAGACCTCGCCGGCCAGTCTGGTGCCGCCGGTGACGAGGAAGCTCTCCTCGCGGGACGTGGGGTTACCGCTCACGCGTCCACCTTAGGCGAGAACCGGGGCGACCAGCGGAGCCCGCGCACCCTCGGGGCCATGCGAACAGGCGAGGCGACCACGGCAACGCGCGACCGGGCGGGGCGACCACGCGACCGCTCGACCGCGTACGCGTAGGTTGGCGTCATGGCTGTGCATCTCACCAAGATCTATACCCGGACCGGCGACGACGGCACCACGGGACTGTCCGACTTCTCCCGGGTGAGCAAGAACGACGCCCGACTGGACGCCTACGCGGACTGCGACGAGGCCAATGCCGCCCTGGGGGTAGCCCTGACCTGCGGCGATCTCGACAGCCGCATCGCCTCCGTGCTCCGGGTCGTACAGAACGACCTCTTCGACGCCGGGGCCGACCTCTCCACTCCTGTTGTCGAGGCCCCCGAGTACCCCCCGTTGCGGATCGATCAGTCCTACATCGAGCGACTGGAGGGGTGGATCGACGAGTTCAACGCCGAACTCGCCGACCTGACCTCGTTCATCCTGCCCGGTGGAACCCCCGGCGCCGCCCACCTGCACGTCGCCCGGACGGTGGTGAGGCGCGCCGAGCGAGCCGCCTGGGCCGCCGTCGAGGCATACCCCGAAACCACGTCCGTGCTGCCGGCCAAGTATCTCAACCGCCTGTCGGACCTTCTGTTCGTCCTGGGACGGGTGGCCAATCCGGAGGGCGACGTCCTCTGGGTTCCCGGCGGCGAGCGCGGCGCCGATCGCGGCTGATTAATCCGGAGCTCCCGGACACCGGCCGCAGTGCCAGAGCCGCTCTCCTGCGCCCGAGCCGCTCCGCTGTCCCCGAACCGCTCCGCTGTCCCCGAACCGCCGTGCCCGAGCGTGCAGCCGCCCCGGGGGTCAGGGCAGAACGCCCATCCGACGCGCCGCGTTGACCGCCTCGAATCTGGTGTGCGCATCGAGTTTGCGCATGACCGAGCGCAGGTAGCTCTTCACCGTCTCCGCACCGATCCCCATGTCGGCGGCCGTCTCGATGTTCGTCTTGCCCTGCGCGACGCAGGCCAACACGTCGAGCTCGCGGCGCGACAGGCGTGCCGTGGGCATCTCCGGCGGCGGGGAGACCATCTCGGCGCAGATCCGTTCGAGCTCGGCACGCACGTCCGGGTCCTCGGTCCGGGAGGCCAGCATCCGCAGCCGGGCATGGGTGTCGCGCATGCGCTCGTTGGACAGGACATCGTCCCAGCGCCCCTCACCCGCTCCCGGGCCCATCGGGGCCGCGCCCCGGGCCGCGAGGGCGTCGTTGACCGCGATCTCCTGCTCGAGGGCGCGGGCCGTGGCCGCCATCTGGTTGAGGACCTTCTCGCCGAAACGGACCGAGGAGTGCACGCCGGCGTAGAGCACGGCCCGCACGTCCTTGCCCACCACGACCGGGATCGCCGCCATCGACCGCAACCCCTCGGACAGCACGGGCAGGTCGTACTCGTGGGTGATCACCCCGGCGCGCGGATAGTCGGCCACCCCGACCGGCTTCCCGGTGGCCATGACCCGACCACCGACGCCGGCGCCGTAGTGCACGGTGAGGTCCTTCATCGCCGAGGTGCGCATCCCGAGGGACTCGGAGAGCACGAGGGTGTGGCCCTCTCCGACGACCCCACCGATGGTCACCGGGATGCCCGTGGCCTCCCGCAGGGCGGAGATCGCGCTGCGGACGGACGCCAGATCACGCCGACGCCGCTGCGCATCGCTCGCGGCACTCCCGGCTACACCACGGCCGGCATTCTCCTCGTCCATGAGGTCTCCTCCCACGTCCGTGGCATACCCCCACCGCGAGTAGGGGACGACCCCCCGCAAGTGCCACACATCACCCTCGTCAGCGCCACTATACGCACGTGGCCGGGCTGATGCCGATCCCAGTCGGCCGCCGACGACCGATGTCCCCGGGGGTGCCCCACCCCGCTTCCCAACCGGAGTGCACTCAGGGAGTGAAAGCTGGATCGAATGCCTCGGGGTCCTCGGGATCCGCCAGCATCGCGGCCGCTCCGGTGAGGGGTGCGACGCGCTGTTCGTCGTAGATCCACTCCTCGACGTCACTGGAGTCCGGGTCGCCCACGAGGTACGGGTGCAGGCCCAGATCGGCGTCCGCGTCGACCGCCTCCCCCGGCGCCAGCACGGAGTCGTCGAGGAATCGTGTCACCTCGTCGTCGTCGAGATCGACGCCGATCACCACCATCCCCTCGGTGCCCTCTCCGCCCGCACGGAGCTCGAGCCGGCGCCCCACCAGCGCGACCTCGTAGCGCCGTGGTCCGTCGGCGGTGCCCAGGGTCACCGTGCCCTTGGCGCGGTAGGCACCGGTCGGCGGCGAGGCGAGCGCGGACAGGAACCGGCGGGGGTGGAGGGGACCGGACGGGATCACGGTGAACGCCCGGTAGCCGTCGTGGAGATGGTCGTGGTCGTGCGGGTGGGCAGGGCCGTCCGACGGCTCCCGGCCGTCCTCCGACCCGGCGGCGGTGTCCCGGTCCGGCTCCATCCCCAGCAGCAGACCCGTCGGCACGGCCGCCCGGACCGCGGGCAGGACGGCGACCCGGGGGGCGTGCCGGCGGATCGTGTCGCGGATGCGGTCGAATCGAGCGCGGTCCACGAGATCGCATTTGTTGACCACCACGAGGTCCGCCTCCGCCAGGTGCGCCGTCAACCGCGGGTGCCGCGCCAGGGCGTCGTCGAGCCCTTCGGCGTCGACGACCTGGACCATCCCCGCGTGCCGCACCACCTCGCGCGGCACCTCGTGGACCATGCGCGACAGGATCGCCGGCTCCGCCAGCCCGCTGGCCTCGATCACCGCCAGGTCGAGCCCGTGCTCGGGGTCGGCCAGACCGGCCAGGGTCTCTCCCAGCTCGCTCGCGTCGACCTCGCAGCAGACACACCCGTTGGCCAACGAGATCATCGAGTCCACGCGCCCCGCGACCGACGTGGCGTCCACGTCGATCTCGCCGAAGTCGTTGACGATCGCGCCGATGCGCAGGCCCGGCGTGCCGGACAGCAGGTGGTTGAGCAGCGTGGTCTTGCCGGCACCCAGGTAACCGGTGAGGACCAACACGGGCAGGGGCTCACCGGGGGCGCGGCGGGCGTCCCCGCTCACGCCACCGCCCCCGGCGAGATGCCCGTGCGTGGGCTGGTCCCTCAGCGGCGCCACTCGGGCTTCCGCTTCTCGGCGAACGCCGACATCCCCTCGGTCTGGTCCTCGGTGGCGAAGAGCGCGTAGAAGGCGTTCTGCTCCGCGAGCAGCCCCTCCTCGAGCGTGGTCTCGAAGGACCGGTTGACTGCCTGCTTCGCCGCGATGGCGGTGGTCTTGCTCATCGAGGCGATCTTCCCGGCGACCTTCATGGTCTCGTCGAGCAGGTCCGCGGCGGGGACGACGCGGGTGACCAGGCCGGAGCGCTCCGCCTCGTCCGCGTCCATCTGTCGGCCGGTGAGGCACAGGTCCATGGCCTTGGCCTTGCCCACCGCGCGCGTGAGCCGCTGCGAGCCGCCCATGCCCGGGATGACGCCGAGGGTGATCTCGGGCTGGCCGAACTTGGCGTTGTCACCGGCGATGATCATGTCGCACATCATGGCCAGCTCGCACCCGCCGCCGAGGGCGAACCCGGACACGGCCGCGATGATCGGCGTGCGCGCGGCGGTGAGTCGCTTCCAGTCGCCGAAGTAGCGCTCGAGGTAGATCCCGGGGTAGCTCTTGTCCTTCATCTCCTTGATGTCGGCGCCGGCCGCGAAGGCCTTCTCCGAACCGGTGATGACGATGCAGCCGACGCCGGGGTCGGAGTCGAGACCCTCCACGGCCTCGACGACCTCTTTCTCCATGCCGCTGCTCAGCGCGTTGAGCGCCTTGGGTCGGTGCAGCGTGATGACCGCGACGCGGTCGCTCTGCTCCACCAGGATGTTCTCGAACTGCTTCTCGGTCACGGACATCGCGTGCTCCAGTCTGCGTCAGGGGATACTTGGACTTCCTTGTAAAAAGTCTCCGGGGCCGATGCTAGCCGGTCATCTGGCGAGCGGTCCCCCGTTCCACAGCCCCGACCGTACGGCCTCACCGTGGTCGATGGTCGCCTCCCGGGCCGCGGGCACCAACGGCTCGTACCGCACCAGCGAACCCCAGTCCCGTGACCAGTCGTGCTCCAGATAGGTCGGCACGGTCTCGCCGGCCAGGAGCAACTCGATGAACCCGAGGGGCCCGCCACCGTCCCACGCCTGCCAGGTGTTGGTGGAACTCACCGCGAGGTCGCGATCCGGCAGGACCCGGTACTCGGGCAGCTCGTGGATACCGGCGTACTCCTCGAACGGTCGCAGACACGGGGTGTGGAAGGCCACCGCCCAGTCGGGGAGCACCGGGCGGGAGTCACCGACGAGCTCCTGCATGGTGACCAGTTCCGGCATGCGCGGCGGGGTGAACGCGATCCACCGCGACGGGTCCGGGTCCAGGTCGCGCACCACGAGCCGGATCGCCGTGGCGTCGGCGGGCAGGGTGTCGACGGGCACGCGCAGGTTCCGCCAGGACGGCGCCGGACCGATGTCGACGGGCAGGACCGAGCCGGTCGGCTCGAACCGGTCGGCTGCAGTGGCGAACTCCACGCGGATCGCGTCCGGCGCGAACGAGCCGGCCACGGCGATCGTGATGAGCGGGCTCTCCTCGTCCCGTTCGGGGAGCCGGTACCAGTCCGTGGTGGTCTCGGCGTTGAACTGCGGGCCGGTCTGGTAGCTGCCGAGCACGGGGACGCGGGCCGGGTCGAGACCGAAGGGCAGGACGGCGTGACTGCCGTTGATGCCCTCCCCCGCGCGCACTCCGCCCTCGGTGCCGGCGGTGGTGGCGGTGGCGTCGGAGTCCTCCCCGGTGCCCGGGGTGTCGGTGTCCACGGCCTGGGTGGCGGTGAGGTCGGTGGGGATGCCGTCGGGGATGAACTCCACCGGCTGCGCGCCCGCCTCGAGCTGGTCACGGGGGTCACCGACCGGGGCGAGCAGTCCCGCGTTGGCGTCGGGCTCGGCGAGCACCATGTCGGCGATACCGCACGGCTCCCCGGACAGCACCCGCAGGTTCTGCAGGCCGACCGAGTAGGCGGGGTACTGGTTGCGGACCGCGGCGGCCATGGAGGCCACGATGACGACGACGACGAGGGCCGCCGCGAGCCCGAGTGGGGCGTGCGAGACCTCTCGCAGGACCCTGACGACCGGGCCGCGATCGGCAACGGCGGGCCCCGACCCCGTGGGCCGCACGAACGGCTCCCGGTAGTGCAGGACCAGCGCGAGCAGGAGCGCGATGACCATCAGCCCGAGGAATACCGAGGAGAACGTGATCCCGGCGATCGAGGGCTGCACGCCACCCCACGGGATGCCGTAGATCGAGATGTACCACCAGCCGTTGGTGGAGGTGAAGCTCAGGGCCAGGACGAAGAACACCGCGGCGAGGAACAGCATCCGGTTGCGCAGCGACCGGGTGGCCGCCGGCAGGACGGCCATGGTCACCAGGGCCGCCAGCGCGGCGCCGATCGTGGCGAACGCACCGAAGTGGTGGGTCCACTTGGTGGGGTTGAGCGCCATGAACGCGATCGACATGGCGGCCAGACCCACGATCCGTCGGGCGGGGCCCACGGCCACGCCGGGGATCCGCCCCTTGCGGAACAGGATCGCGGCGCACGTGATCAGCGACAGGAACATCGCCAGGACCGCGAACCGGCGGGCCAGGGACCCGTCCGGCGTCGGGTTCATGAGCCACTCGTACCGCCACACCTCCTCGAACCAGCGCCCGGTGGGGCCGACGTCGCCGAGCAGCGCCGACGACTGCAGCGTGGTCACCAGGGGCTGGTCCAGGAAGATCAGGTGCAGCACGCCGAGACCGGCGGCGAACAGGGGGGCCACCGTCGGGATCCAGCCGTCGCGCCGTGCCCGCCGGATCACCAGCAGCAACAGCGGGCGGGAGGCCGCGATGATCGCCGCGATGCAGAAGGTGCCCGTGGGCGCCGCGGACAGGGTGAGCCCGCCGATGATGAAGCCTGTGGCCGCGGGCAACAGCCTGCCGGTGGCCAGGGCGCGCTCCAGCGAGACCCAGGTGGCCAACACACCGAAGGCCACGATCGGCTCGGGGCGCAGCCCGTTGTTGTAGGTGAGCCAGAACGCGAGGAACACCGCGGCGGTACTCCACCGGACGGCCGACGCACGGCGGGCGGCGATGCCCAGTCGCGGGATCACCTCGCGGGACAGCAGCATCCACGACGCGATCCCCAGCAGCAACGCCGGCAGGCGCAGCCACATACTGCCCACGGTGACGGTGCTGATCGCCGTGTACAGGTAGTACGGCATCCCGAACGGCGCGTACGGGGCGCCGTAGTACCGGAACACCTCCGGCATGTAGCCGCTTGAGACGGCGGCGCGCGCCTCGGTGAGGATGTACCCGTCATCCGCCGTGTTGGCCCCGATCACGTGCCAGACCAGGAGCGTGGCCACGACCACCAGGTCCAGGGGACGGGGCTTCCACCACCCGCGCGGCAGCACCCGTCGTCCGACGCGTCCGTCGCGCAGGTCGAGTCGGTGCAGGGCGACCAGCGCCACGACGATCGCGAGGATCCCGACCACGATCGCGATCTGCTTGATCACGGTCGCCTGCGTGGTGTAGCGGGAGTCGACGGTGATGTCGACGGACATCCCCTCGGGCGCCGGCCCCTGCAGATCAGTGAAGACCCCGACGACCTGCGGCCGCAGATCCTGGTCGATCCGCCCGCCCACCTCCCCGTCGTCCGAGGCGAGACCGACGAACTCCGCGCCGATCGAACCGGAGTCGGCCACGACGCGGATCACCGAGCACGCCCCGGGTGAGGCGACCGCGTCAGTGGGGGCGGCCGCGACCAGCACGTTCCGGCTGCGCACCTCGACGGTGGGGCCGGCCACGGACACCACGAGCGCACGCGCGCCCGCGTTCTCTCCCGCCTGTCGGGGCGCCGTGGACACGAGCACCCCGTCCTCACGGCCCTGGTCCCGGAGCTCCCCCACCGCCGCGCACGGGACGTCCACCGCCAGGTCGAGCGGGTAGTAGGCCACGAGGGGCGCCGTCACCGGGTCGAGGGTCCCGGCCTCCGGCCAGCTGATCGTCGAGGTGGTCTGGGTGACCGGGAGCAGCGGGACGATGATCGCGAGGAGGATCCCGACCAGGCCGCTGACCGCGGCGACTATCCCCCACCGGGTTCCTGTACGGGACCTGTCCGGCACGTCACGGACCTCGGTGGCAGTCGATGGCATGGCGTCCACGCTATAACGACCGACGGGGGTTCCCCGAAACGACGAACGCGCCGGAGGGAAACCCTCCGACGCGCTGCGCTCTCGGTGGCCAGAGTCGGGATCGAACCGACGACCTTCCGCTTTTCAGGCGGACGCTCGTACCAACTGAGCTACCTGGCCATAAGACCACCGGCGCATCCGGTAAACCGAATGCGCCGGTTGTCTCCTGCGACCCTGACGGGACTCGAACCCGCGACCTCCGCCGTGACAGGGCGGCGCGCTAACCAACTGCGCCACAGGGCCGTGCTTTTCGCACGAGACAGAACAGTAATCGACGCCCACGCCGGACGCAAATCGCGGGACCGGCGGTGGTTCCGGGGCAGCTCGGAACGGGTTCGGCGGATCCCGGTGGCGACGCCCGGGGCGCCAGAGAGGGGGCCGACGACACCCGGCCCGCAGACGAGGGAATCGTCGACACCGTGCCCGCAGATGGTCGACACCGTGCCCGCAGATGAGAGAAGTCCCGGCCACCGACGAACGGTGACCGGGACTCCTGACCTCGTACCCCCTACGGGATTCGAACCCGCGCTGCCGGCGTGAAAGGCCGGTGTCCTAGGCCGCTAAACGAAGGGGGCGTACGCCACGTCCGGGATCGCCGGGCCGCAGCGGGTTCGAGTTTAGGGCACGGCCCAGCAGACGTCTAAACCAACCACGCCCGAGCCGACGCCCGTCGGCGCGAACGGGGACGGTATCGTGACCGACGCCCCTATAGCTCAGTTGGTAGAGCTACGGACTTTTAATCCGCAGGTCGTCGGTTCGAGCCCGACTGGGGGCACCACGATCGGCCGGGCGGCACAGGGCGCCCCCATTGGACCTGCCCGCCCCGCGCTGGGACACTCGGATCATGTCCGCACCCACCGCCACCGGCGGGCCCGCCCTGCGCATCGGCCCCCTCGAGCTCGCCTCACCGGTCGTCCTGGCGCCGATGGCGGGCGTCACCAATGTCGCCTTCCGCACGCTGTGCCGCGAACTCGAACGTGAGCAGCAGGGTTCGGTGTCCGGGCTCTACGTCTGCGAGATGGTGACGGCGCGGGCGCTCGTCGAACGCCAGCCGGGAACCCTGCACATGGCCACGTTCGCGCCCGACGAGTCCCCGCGCAGCCTGCAGCTGTACACGGTGGACGCCGAGTACACCTACGCGGCCGCCAAGATGATCGTCGACGAGGACCTGGCGGACCACATCGACATCAACTTCGGGTGCCCGGTCCCCAAGGTCACCCGACGCGGCGGCGGGTCGGCGATCCCCTACAAGCGGCGGCTGTTCCGCTCCATCGTCGCAGCGGCGGTCCGGGCCACCGAGGGCACCGATATCCCGGTCACGGTGAAGATGCGGGTGGGGATCGACGACGAGCACCACACCCATCTCGACGCCGGCCGCATCGCCGTCGACGAGGGCGCCAGGGCCGTCGCCCTGCACGCACGGACCGCCGCCCAGCGGTACTCCGGCGAGGCGGACTGGTCGCAGATCTCCCGCCTGGTCGAGCACATCGGCGAGGTCTCTGATGTCCCGGTGCTGGGCAACGGCGACATTTTCTCCGCCGAGGACGCCGTCCGGATGCGGGAGCAGACCGGGTGCGAGGGCGTCGTGATCGGCCGGGGCTGTCTGGGCCGGCCGTGGCTCTTCTCCGAGCTCGCCGCCACCCTCGACGGGCGCGAGGCACCGGCCCCGCCCACGCTCGGCGAGGTCGGCCGCATCATGTACCGCCACGGCGAACTCCTCGCCGAACACCACGGTGAGAACAAGGGCATGCGCGACATCCGCAAACACGTGGCGTGGTACCTGCGGGGGTTCCCTGCCGGCTCGGGCAAGCGGGTGGCCCTGGCAGCCGTCCGCACCCTGGACGACCTCGCGGAGATGCTCGCCGATCTCCCCGCCGACGAGCCCTTCCCCGCGGACGGGTACGGCCCGCGCGGCCGCCAGGGATCGCCCTCCCGGGTTCTCCTGCCCGAGGGGTGGTTGGACGATCCGGAGGACGACGCGGTGGCTCTCGAGGGTGCGGACGCGGAGAACTCGGGCGGCTGAACCGGCGCCTCCGGCACCGGCGCGGATGACGTGTCCCCCTGTTCATCGGCCGTTCATCGCCGGTATCGATAGTGCGGTTGACATGCCCGTATGCTGGTTCACATGCGTCTCGTCTACTCTGAAGAACTCGCGGATCTGGCCACCTCGATGGCCCGGATGTGCTCCCTCGCCACCGACGACATGGAGCTGGCGACCCACGCCCTCCTCCAGGTCGACCTCGTGGCCGCCGAGAGGGTTCTCCAGTCCTCGACGGAGATGTCCCGGCTGGCGACCGAGAACGAGGAACGCGGGTTCGCGCTCCTGGCCCTCCAGGCGCCGGTCGCCCGTGATCTCCGGCAGGTGGTCACCTCCATCCAGCTCGTCCAGGACCTCACCCGGATGGGCACGCTGGCAGGGCACGTCGCCAAGATCGTCCGCCGGAGGCATCCGGAGAGCGTGCTCCCGGAGCCCGTCAACGGGTACTTCGCCGAGATGGGCCGGGTCGCGGTCTCGCTCGGCCGGTCCGCCACCGAGGTGCTGCTCAACCGGGACGCCGAGCAGGCCGCCACCCTGGCCCAACAGGATGACGCCGTCGACGACCTCCGCCGCCACCTGTTCACCCTGCTCACCGTGCGCGAGTGGAAGTGGGGAGTGGCGTCGGCGGTCGACGTCACCCTCCTCGGTCGCTACTACGAGCGGTTCGCGGACCACGCGGTGGAGGTGGCCCAGCGCGTGATCTTCCTCGCCACCGGCGAGTACGCCACCCTGGCGGAGGACGATCCCGAGCACTCCTCCGCCTCCAACGAGGAGCTGGTCCGCCGCTTCAACGAGACCGACAGGTCGTTGACGCACCGCGTCTCGGGGGACGACCCGGGGAAATCCGGACCCAGCTGACAGCCGGCCGGGCCGCGACGACGAGCGCCCCGGTACCCGCCTCGTGGGCGGGTACCGGGGCGCTCGGCTATATCCGGCGGCTCAGCCGAATCGGCCGGAGACGTAGTCCTCGGTCTGCTTGTGGTCCGGGTTCGAGAAGATCTTCTCCGTCGAGTTGACCTCCACCAGCTGGCCCGGCATGCCGGTGGCCTCGAGCGAGAAGAACGCGGTCTGATCGGACACGCGCGCCGCCTGCTGCATGTTGTGCGTCACGATCACGATGGTGAACTCGCTCTTGAGCTCGGCGATGAGGTCCTCCACCGCGAGGGTGGAGATGGGGTCGAGCGCGGAGCAGGGCTCGTCCATGAGCAGGACCTGGGGCTCGATGGCGATCGCGCGGGCGATACACAGGCGCTGCTGCTGACCGCCGGAGAGCCCCCCGCCCGGCTTGTCCAGTCGATCCTTGACCTCGTTCCACAGATTGGCGCCGCGCAGCGACTTCTCGGCCACCTCGTCCAGGGTCTTCTTGTTCCTGACGCCCTGGAGCCTGAGACCGGCGGTGACGTTCTCCTTGATCGACATCGTCGGGAACGGGTTGGGCCGCTGGAACACCATGCCGATGGTCCGTCGGACGGCGACGGGGTCCACCTTCTTGTCGTAGATGTCCACGCCGTCGAGCTTGATGGATCCCGTGGCGTACGCGCCCGCGATCTCCTCGTGCATGCGGTTGAGCGAGCGGAGCACGGTGGACTTGCCGCAGCCGGACGGGCCGATGAACGCGGTCACCGAGCGCGGGGGGACGTGGAGGTCGACGTCCTTCACGGCGTGGAAGTCACCGTAGAAGATGTCGACGTTCTCGAGGTCGAGTCGCTTGGCCATGACGGGGTCCTTACTTGGTCTTCGGCGCGAGCGCCTTGGAGGCGAACGTGGCGAGGACGTTCGCCAGCGCGATGATGATGATCAGGGTGAGGGCGGCGCCCCAGATCCGGTACTGGCCGGCTTCCGTCGGGTTCGAGAGCTGGTTGAAGATCAGCAGCGGCAGCGAGGCCATGTTGCCCTCGAAGAGGCTGTAGTTGAAGCTCGCCGTGTACCCCACGAGGATCAGTACCGGGGCGGTCTCGCCCATCACCCGGGCGATCGAGAGGAACACCCCGGAGATCATGCCCGACAGCGCGGTCGGGACCACGATGCTGACGATGGTCTTCCACTTGGGCACGCCGAGCGCGTAGGACGCCTCACGGAGCTCGTCCGGGACGAGCTTGAGCATCTCCTCGGTGGAGCGCACGATCAGCGGCAGCATGAGCAACACCAGCGCCAGGCTCACCGCGAACGCGCTGAGCTGGAACCTCAGCACCGAGACCCAGACGCCGAAGATGAAGATGGCGGCCACGACCGAGGGCACGCCCGCGAGCACGTCGACCATGAAGGTGGTCGGCTTGGCCAGCCTCGACTCGGGGTACTCGACCAGCATGATGCCCGCCGCCACCCCCAGCGGGATCGAGATGACCGCGGCGATGATCGCCTGGACGAGGCTGCCGTAGATGGCGTGCCCCACACCGCCACCCATCGAGGACGGGGAGACGAGGAAGAACGAGTTCGTCCACCAGGTGGGGTTGATGACCGCGGGGATACCGGACTCGATCACCTTGTAGAGCAGCGCCACCAGCGGGATGACGGCCAGCACGAAGCACAGCGAGAAGATCACCGTCGCCGCCCTGTCCTTGATCCTGCGGCTGCCGGCGATCGGCAGGAACGTGTCCGACGGCTTGGCGGGCTTGGCGAGGTCGGGAGTTGCCTGGGTCATCAGCCGTTGACCTTTCCACCGGACACGGAGCGTGCGATGAGGTTGACGAAGAAGGTGAGGATGAAGAGCACGAGACCCGCCGCGATGTAGGCACCGGTCGGCAGCGGGTGGTTGAACTCGGCCGCGCCCGACGCGATCTTGGAGGCGAACGTGAAGCCGCCGTCGAAGAGCGACAGCGTGCCGGGGGCGCTCGCGGCCCGCAGGATGATGAGGACCGCGACGGTCTCGCCGAGCGCCCGGCCGAGCGCGAGCATGGAGCCCGCGATCATGCCGGACTTGGCGTAGGGGAAGCACGTCATCCGGATCTTCTCCCACTTGGTGGCGCCCAGGGCGAGGGCGGCCTCCTGGTGGAGCGAGGGGGTCTGGCGGATGGTCTCGCGCGACATCGAGGTGATGATCGGCAGGATCATGATCGCCAGGACCACCCCGGCGGTGAAGATGGTCCCGCCGCCGGCGATCGACACGTTGCCGTCGCCGAAGAGGAAGATCCATCCGAGGTTCTCGTTGAGCCACGTGGACAACGGGACCAACAACGGCCCGAGCACGATCAGGCCCCACATGCCGTAGATGATCGACGGGACCGCCGCGAGCAGGTCGATGAGCGCCGACAGCGACCTCGACAGCCGGGCCGGTGCGTACTGCACGAGGAACGTCGCGATGCCGATGGACACCGGAACGGCGAGGAACAACGCGAAGAGCGAGCTCAGCACGGTCACCCTGAACATGTCGAGGATGCCGAACCGCATGTTGTCCGGATCGCTCGTGTTCCACTCGGACGACGTGAGGAAGTTGACGTTGTTCGCCAGGAGGGAGGGCGTCGCCTGCATGACCAGGACGATCGCGATCAGGGCGATGAGAGCGACGATGACGGCGCCGGCCGCCACCGTGACGCCCCGGAACACCGCGTCCGCCTTCTGCGAGGACCGGCCCTCGAGGAGGTCGCCCTTGGCGCCCTTCTCCGTATCCGGCACCGACCCCGAGCTGCCGGGGAGCCCGCCGGACTGCCCGGTGTTCCGGTCGGCGTGGCGGTCGACGGATTCGTGAACTGTCATGGGACCTTCAGTCGCTCGGGGGATGAGATGGCCGGTCACCGGCTC
>NZ_JAALEF010000507.1:14637-16524 GCF_014145245.1 Dietzia sp. B44
ATCTCGGAGATGGCGGTCAGGAGCTGCTCGCGGAAGGCGTCGGGCACGGGGATGTAGCCCTCGTCCTCGAGCTGTGCCTGGACGTCCTCGGCCACCGCGATGTTGAGGAACGACCGGACGGCCGCGGCGGTCTCCGGATCCGCGTACGAGGAGCAGACGATCTCGTAGGTGGGGAGGATGATGGGGTAGGCGCCGGCGGCCTCGGGGACGTAGAACGACGAGGTGTCGATGACGAGGTCGTTGGTGCCCTCGTTCAGGAGCCGCGCCGAGTCGATGGTCACACCCGAGGTCTCGGCGTTGAGCTCGACGCCCTCCGGGTCCGCCGGGGTGATGACCTTGACCATCGAGAGGTCCTGGTTCTTCGCGTACGACCACTCGGTGTACGTGATGGTCCCCGGGGTCTGCCCGATGGCACCCGAGACGCCCTCGTTGCCGCGGGCGCCCTCGCCGACACCACCGGTGAAGGTCTTGCCGGCGCCCTGCGTCCACGCACCCTCCGACGCCGCCTCCAGGTACTTCTGGAAGTTGTCGGTCGTGCCGGACTCGTCCGACCGGAAGATCACGGTGATGGGCTCGTCCGGGAGGTCCGTGCCCTCGTTCTCCTCGGCGATCGCCGGGTCGTTCCACGTGGTGATCTCACCGTTGAAGATCTTGGCGAGGGTGGGGCCGGAGAGCTTCAGCTCGACGCCGTCGAGGTTGTAGGCCACGGCGATCGGGCCGAAGACGGCGGGGATGTGCCACGCCTCGGAGTCGCACCGCTCCTCGGCCGCCGCGTAGTCGGCATCCTTGAGCGGGGAATCGGATCCACCGAAGTCCGTGATCCCGCCGGTGAACTCGCTCACGCCGGCGCCGGAGCCGTTGGAGTTGTAGTTCAGCGTCTGACCCTCGCAGCTCATGGCGTAGGAGTTGGCGAAGATCGTCATGGCGTTGTTCTGGGCGGAGGAGCCCGACGCGGTCAGGGTCTCCTTGCCCGCGCATTCCGCGTCGGAGACACTCTGCGCCGCGGTGTCACCGCTTCCGGTGTTGTCATCCGAGCAGGCGGCGAGCCCGACCGCCGTGAGGGCGGTGAGGCCGAGAAGAGCACCGGTGCGCTTGAGGTTCACTGAATCTCCTTGGTTCGTCCGGCGGATAGCCCCCCGAACACGTCTTTGGCGACTGCAACACAAAGCCGGGCCGATACCGAGACCCGACGAGCACAGAACCTAAGGGTCCGATATGAACGGTCTCGCCGGTCGAGATGAACGAGAGATGAACTCAGTGGATGCGTCACGGTTAAGACCTCTCGGGGGATTCGTACGGCGCCCCCACCTGGGGTGATCGCCGACCTCCGAGGTCCCGGACGGGGGTCTCACGCCGAGGCGTAGGTCACATCGCGGTGCTCGACGGTGAATCCGAGCTTCTCGTAGGTCCGGATGGCCGCCGCGTTGTCACCCTCCACGTAGAGGACGACCGACTCCGCGCCCACCGGACCCTCCAGGTGCGCTACCCCCAGCGAGGTGAGCAGCCCTCCGAGCCCGCGCCCCTGGTCGGACGGGTCGACCGCCACGACGTAGACCTCGCCCTCCACGGGGGAACCGGGCTCGCTCACCGTCTTGGTCCAGTGGAAGCCCGCGAGCCGGGGCACCGGACCCGTGGTGTCGACGGCCAGGAAGATCGCCCCGGGGTCCACCCACTCCACAGCCAGTCGCTCATCGAGCTGGGCGCGGGTCCATCCGCCCTGCTCCGGGTGCCACGAGAACGCGGCGTTGTTGACGCGGAGGAACTCCTCGCGGGCGTCCAGTCCGGGCCATCGGGTGCCGCCCTCCGAGGCCGCCTCGGCGAGTGTGCCCGTCTCGATCCCCGCAGCGGGCCGCGTGGCGGGTGACGCGGAGCCCGCGGGGGCGCGCC
>NZ_JAALEF010000508.1:0-3077 GCF_014145245.1 Dietzia sp. B44
CTGGGTGACGACGACCCGTCCCGCGATCCCGTCCGCCGAGGCGATCGCCGGTGGGGCGAGGGTGGTCTTCCCGGTGCCGGGCGGGGCCTGGACGACCGCGGTGCCCCTGGTGGCGAGGGCGTCCCGCAGGGCGGGCAGCGCGGCGGCGAAGGGCAGTCCGTGGCCGATCCGGTCCAGATCGAAGGGGGTCACGTCCCCGCTCCGTCCACCCGTGTCATGTCCACGACCCTAGGCGCCGACGACGGAAGTCCGTGCCCCGGCGCACGGATCGGCGGCGTTCGCTGTCGGCGTACACGGATCTGCAATGGATCCCCGACCTGCCGCGTTGAACCCTGGTGACGGACCCGCTCCCGCTCCTGCGGTGCAGCGCGTCAGACACGGCCACTAGAGTGGACGGAACCCGAGGAATGTGAGGTAGCACGATGTTCGAACGGTTTACCGACCGCGCGCGTCGCGTCGTCGTCCTGGCCCAGGAAGAGGCCCGGATGCTCAACCACAACTACATCGGCACCGAGCACATCCTGCTGGGTCTCATCCACGAGGGCGAGGGAGTGGCCGCCAAGGCACTCGAGTCCCTGGGGATCTCGCTGGAAGCGGTGCGGAGTCAGGTCGAGGAGATCATCGGCCAGGGCCAGCAGGCGCCCAGCGGGCACATCCCGTTCACGCCGCGGGCCAAGAAGGTCCTGGAGCTGAGCCTGCGCGAGGCGCTGCAGCTCGGCCACAACTACATCGGCACCGAGCACATCCTGCTCGGCCTCATCCGTGAGGGCGAGGGCGTCGCCGCCCAGGTGCTGGTCAAGCTCGGAGCGGACCTCACCCGGGTCCGCCAGCAGGTCATCCAGCTGCTGTCGGGCTACCAGGGCAAGGAGGCCGAGGCCACGGGCGCCCCCGCCGGCACCGGTGGTCGCGAGTCCGGTACGCCGTCGTCCTCGACGGTGCTGGACCAGTTCGGTCGCAACCTCACGCAGGCCGCCATGGAGGGCAAGCTCGACCCGGTCGTCGGCCGCGCCAAGGAGGTCGAGCGCATCATGCAGGTGCTCTCCCGGCGCACCAAGAACAACCCGGTGCTCATCGGCGAGCCCGGCGTGGGCAAGACCGCGGTCGTCGAGGGCCTGGCCCAGGCCATCGTCAACAACGAGGTCCCCGAGACCCTCAAGGACAAGCAGGTCTACTCGCTCGACCTGGGGTCCCTGGTGGCCGGTTCCCGCTACCGCGGTGACTTCGAGGAGCGCCTGAAGAAGGTGCTCAAGGAGATCAACCAGCGCGGCGACATCATCCTGTTCATCGACGAGATCCACACCCTCGTCGGCGCGGGTGCCGCCGAGGGTGCGATCGACGCCGCGTCGATCCTCAAGCCCAAGCTGGCCCGCGGTGAGCTGCAGACCATCGGCGCCACCACGCTCGAGGAGTACCGCAAGCACATCGAGAAGGACGCGGCGCTCGAGCGTCGTTTCCAGCCGGTCCAGGTCCCGGAGCCCAACGTGGAGCTGTCCATCGAGATCCTCAAGGGTCTGCGGGACCGCTACGAGGCCCACCACCGCGTCACCATCACGGACGCCGCCCTGGCCGCGGCGGCCCAGCTCGCGGACCGGTACATCAACGACCGCTTCCTCCCGGACAAGGCGATCGACCTCATCGACGAGGCCGGCGCCCGCATGCGGATCAAGCGGATGACCGCTCCGCCGGACCTGCGGGAGTTCGACGAGAAGATCGCGGAGGCCCGCCGTGAGAAGGAGTCCGCGATCGACGCGCAGGACTTCGAGAAGGCCGCGGGCCTGCGGGACACGGAGAAGAAGCTCATCGCCGAGCGCTCGGAGCGCGAGAAGCAGTGGCGTGCGGGCGACATGGATGTGGCCGCCGTGGTCGACGAGGAGCAGATCGCGGAGGTCCTGGGCAACTGGACCGGGATCCCCGTGTTCAAGCTCACCGAGGAGGAGACCACGCGTCTGCTCCGCATGGAGGACGAGCTGCACAAGCGGATCATCGGCCAGGAGGACGCCATCAAGGCCGTCTCCCGGGCCATCCGCCGCACGCGGGCCGGTCTCAAGGACCCCAAGCGGCCCTCGGGTTCGTTCATCTTCGCCGGCCCGTCCGGTGTCGGTAAGACGGAGCTCTCCAAGGCGCTGGCGAACTTCCTGTTCGGCGAGGACGACGCGCTCATCCAGATCGACATGGGCGAGTTCCACGACCGCTTCACCGCGTCCCGTCTGTTCGGCGCACCTCCCGGGTACGTCGGCTACGAGGAGGGCGGCCAGCTCACGGAGAAGGTCCGGCGCAAGCCGTTCTCGGTGGTCCTGTTCGACGAGATCGAGAAGGCCCACTCCGAGATCTACAACACGCTGCTGCAGGTGCTCGAGGACGGCCGTCTCACCGACGGGCAGGGCCGCATGGTGGACTTCAAGAACACCGTGTTGATCTTCACCTCCAATCTGGGCACGAGGGACATCTCCAAGGCGGTCGGGATGGGCTTCCAGTCCTCCGACAACACCGAGGACGCCTACGAGCGGATGAAGCAGAAGGTCAACGACGAGCTCAAGAAGCACTTCCGGCCCGAGTTCCTCAACCGGATCGACGAGATCGTGGTGTTCCACCAGCTCACCAAGGCTCAGATCGTGGAGATGGTCGACCTCATGGTCAGCCGCGTCGGCGTGGCGCTCAAGGCCAAAGACATGACCATCGAGATCACGGACCGGGCCAAGGAGCTTCTCGCCAAGAGGGGTTTCGATCCGGTATTGGGTGCGCGGCCGCTGCGTCGCACCATCCAGCGCGAGATCGAGGACACGCTGTCGGAGAAGATCCTCTTCGGCGAGGTCGCGGCCGGCGAGCTCATCACCGTCGACGTCGAGGGCTGGGACGGGGAGTCCGACAAGACCGAGGACGCCCGGTTCACGTTCACCGGGGTCCAGCGCCCGGACGCCGGGTCCCGCGAGGGTGAGGAGATCACCGCGAGCGTCGCACCCACCGGTGAGGCCGGCCCGGGCGACTCGCTCCCGCCCAGCTCGGGCGGCTTCGGTGGCGCAGCCCCCGGCGGCCCGTCGGGTAGCGGTGGGGCGGCTCCCGCCACCACCTAGGCCGGA
>NZ_JAALEF010000509.1:0-1412 GCF_014145245.1 Dietzia sp. B44
GAGTCCCGCTGGGCTCGTCCAGGCCGCTCCGGCCATCGCGACCCGGCCCACGCGAGCCAGCCGACCGCACCCTCCCCCGAAATAGCGACTGCCCCGACCCCTGGTGGGGGTCGGGGCAGCAGGGCCGGCTCGCCGGTTCGCCGCAGCAGCCAGGGCCACCGACGGCGGCGCTACCGCTCGCGCTGATCAGTCGCGGAAGTAGCTCATCAGACGCAGGATCTCGATGTACAGCCAGACCAGGGTGACGGTCAGGCCGAGCGCGACGCCCCACGCCATCTTGTTGGGGGCACCGGCGCGCACGAGGCGATCGGCGTTGTCGAAGTCCAGCAGGAAGCTGAACGCGGCCAGGCCGATGCACAGGAGGCAGAAGGCGATCGCGATCGGGCCGCCGTCGTACAGCGGGTTGGAGCCACCGGTGAAGAAGCTCAGCAGGATGCTACCGAGCGCCGCGAACAGCACGCCCACGATGGCGGCGGTGAGGAACCGCGTGAACTTGGGGGTCACGCGCACGGCGCCGGTCTTGTAGACGAACAGCATGCCCACGAACACACCGATGGTGCCGAGGATCGCCGCGCCGACGGCACCCAGGACGCCACCGCCCTGCAGATCAGCGGTGAACAGGTAGGTGGCAGCGCCCACGAAGAGCCCCTGCAGGCCGCCGTAGACCAGGGTGACGGGGGCCGAGTCCATCTTGCGGCCGAACGTGGCGACGAGCACCACGACGAGACCGCCGATACCGCCGATGAGCAGCAGCGGGAACAGCAGACCGGGGTTGATGCTGATCATGTAGAACGCGATCACGCCCACGATGCTGAGCAGACCCAGGGTGGTGGCGGTCTTGCTGACGACGTCGTCGATCGTCATGGGCCGCGTGTCCGTGTCGAACTGCGGATGGGCCTGGGGGGCGCCGTACCCGGGCTGGGCACCGAAACCCTGCTGGCCGTACTGGCCCTGCTGGAAGCCCGCGCGTCCGGCACCACCGAGGTGGGTGGCGCCACGCGCGCTGTCCTGGGACAGGGAACTGAAGACCGGATTGCTGCTCGTGCGCATCGAGGTCCCTTCGGATTGTCGGGGAAGGTCGTTGATCGAGAGTCCCCGCCGGGTCACCGACGAATCACTCGTACTGGTCAACGCGCGGGCCCACCTGAGTGTTCCCCGCGTCGACCCCCATCCTGCCCGACCGGTCGGACGTCCCGCGCACCAACCCTTTAGCGATATGTCGTTGACACTCTTTGGGATGTCGCGAATACTCTATGGCAGGCGGGCGCCGATGGGGCGCCCAGGACATTGGGAGTCGGCGATGCACAGCGACGACGCACACGAACCGGGTGACTTCGGCCCCCCGGACACACGGAGCCGGGGCGGACACCCGCGGCGTGGCGGCCGCCCCGGCCGCCCGCGTGGACACCACA
>NZ_JAALEF010000510.1:0-2927 GCF_014145245.1 Dietzia sp. B44
GGGGCGCGTCACTTGTCGACCACGAGCCACCCGCCGTGGTGCTGGTCGACCCGGGTCCGCACACCGGAGGCCCGGCCGTCACCGACAGCCTCGATCCGGGCGGCGAGTGCCGTCAGCGTGGGGACGTCGAAGGTCCGGACATGGCCGTACTGCGCCACGGCGACGGCCTCGAAGGGCACGGCGATCACCAGGCGTCTCCGCGCCAGACGGAGTGCGTCGCGGACCATGTCCCAGCCGGCGTCCTCGTCCAGATGCTCGAGGACGTGGACGAGGTAGACGGTGTCCGCGGCGGCCGGGGCCAGTGGGGTCGTCCGGGCGTCGAGGCAGACGGGCGTGGGCCGGGCGGCGCCGACGGGTGCGCAGGTCCGGAGCAACCCGAGGACGGAGGGGTCGAGGTCCACGGCGATGGTCCTGACACCCTCGCGGGCGAGCCGCAGGGACAGGAACCCGAAGCAACACCCGATCTCCACCGCGGAGTCGCCGACCATCTCCGCCACCGCCCGGTCGTGCACCGGGGAGAACGGGCAGACGCCGCTGGCCAGTGCCGAGATCGACGACCGGTAGTAGGCGGACCAGCACTCCTCCCAGCTCGCGTCCCGGCAGGTCACGAGCGCGGTCACGGCCCGGTGGAACTCGTCGACGGTGTGCAGGACCCCGGTGGCGAGCAGGTCGCGGGCCATGGCCGGGATCAGCGCCTCGCTGACTTCGTCGTCGTCGAGGTCGTGCCCGATCCGCACCCGACGGTCGTCGGCGATCACGGTGAACACCCCGAAGCGCCGGCCCGGTCCGCCCCGGATCGCCGAGATCGTCCGGCTCGTCCCGCGGGTCGCTGTGGTCTCCATGGGGGCAGACGGTAGGGCGAGCGGGAGGTCCGCGGCGAGAGGATCCGGTGGATTCCGCCAGGTCGAACGGGTCCGGCCCTGCCCGGTCGGGCAGTGGCCGCACGCGATCGGCTCGGGCCGGGCCGCGTGCAACGTTGCTGCAACCCCGCCGCGCATAGTGTCCTACATCACAGCGACGACCACGGGGGTCGCGCGGAGGAGAAGGAGGGGCACGATGCCCGTTTTCGCACAGCCCGGCGCCGATGGTTCGGTGATGTCCTACAAGAGCCGCTACGACCATTTCATCGGCGGCGAGTGGGTGGCACCCGTCAAGGGCGAGTACTTCGAGAACGTCACCCCGATCACCGGCCAGGTCTTCTGCGAGGTCGGCCGCGGCACGTCCGAGGACATCGAGGCGGCCCTGGACGCCGCGTGGGCCGCCGCCCCCGGGTGGAACGCCACCTCCGCCGCGGAGCGCTCGCTGGTCCTGCTCCGGATCGCTGACCGGATGGAGGAGAACCTCGAGGCCATCGCGCTGGCCGAGTCGTGGGACAACGGCAAGCCGATCCGCGAGTGCCTGGCCGCCGACATCCCGCTGGCGATCGATCACTTCCGCTACTTCGCCGGCTGCATCCGCGCCCAGGAGGGCGGGATCTCGCAGATCGACGAGGACACGGTGGCGTACCACTTCCACGAGCCGCTCGGCGTGGTCGGACAGATCATCCCGTGGAACTTCCCGGTCCTCATGGCGGTGTGGAAGCTCGCCCCGGCCCTGGCCGCGGGTAACTGCGTGGTGCTCAAGCCCGCCGAGCAGACCCCGGCGTCGATCCTGTTCCTCATGTCCGTGATCGGCGACCTGCTCCCGCCCGGCGTCGTGAACGTGGTCAACGGATTCGGCACCGAGGCCGGCAAGCCGCTGGCCTCCAACCCCCGCATCCGCAAGGTCGCCTTCACCGGTGAGACCACCACCGGACGCCTGATCATGCAGTACGCCTCGGAGAACCTCATCCCGGTGACCCTCGAGTTGGGCGGCAAGAGCCCCAACATCTTCTTCGAGGACGTCATGGACGCCGACGACGACTTCCGTCAGGCCGCGCTCGAGGGCTTCGCGATGTTCGGCCTCAACCAGGGCGAGGTGTGCACGTGCCCGTCACGCGCGCTCGTGCAGAGGTCGGTCTTCGACGAGTTCAGCGAGCTCGCGATCGAGCGCACCAACAAGATCACGCAGGGCAATCCGCTCGACACCGACACGATGCTCGGCGCGCAGGCCTCCAATGACCAGTTGGAGAAGATCCTGTCCTACATCGACATCGGCAAGCAGGAGGGCGCGGACGTCCTCACCGGCGGCGGACGAGCGGAGCTCGAGGGCGATCTCGCGGGCGGCTTCTACGTGCAGCCGACCGTCTTCCGCGGCCACAACAAGATGCGGCTGTTCCAGGAGGAGATCTTCGGGCCCGTGCTCTCCCTGAGCTCGTTCACCGACTTCGACGACGCCATGATGATCGCCAACGACACGCTCTACGGCCTGGGCGCCGGCGTGTGGTCGCGCAACGGCACCACCGCCTACCGGGCCGGTCGCACCATCCAGGCCGGCCGGGTGTGGACCAACACCTACCACCAGTACCCGGCCCACGCGGCGTTCGGCGGCTACAAGCAGTCCGGCATCGGGCGCGAGAACCACCGCATGATGCTCGACCACTACCAGCAGACCAAGTGCCTGCTGGTGAGCTACTCGGGCAAGCCGCAGGGCTTCTTCTGAGCCGCGGCGGATCAGAAGAGGAGGGACCGGTCATGGACGACGTCTGCGGACTCCCCTCGGGCGGGAGCGTGCCCATCGCGGCGCGCGCCCTCCCGCCGGAGGGGGCGCCGCCCGGTCTCCCGCCCCGCGTCGTGGTCACCGAGCCGGCCGCCGACCTCATCCGTGAGCTCGTCGGCCGGCACGGCCCGGTGATGTTCCACCAGTCGGGCGGGTGCTGCGACGGGTCGGCACCCATGTGTTACCCCGACGGTGAGTTCCGAGTGGGACAGCGCGACGTGCTGGTGGGAGAGGTCGACCTCGGCGCGGACGGTCCGTCCGGAGCCGACCGGTCCGAACCACCGGGCGAA
>NZ_JAALEF010000510.1:2985-3964 GCF_014145245.1 Dietzia sp. B44
CTCGTCGTCGTCGACCCGGGTGCGCGTGTGGATCTCGGGCACACAGTTCGAGACCTGGAAGCACACGCAGTTGGTGTTGGACGCCGTCCCGGGCCGGGGCTCGGGGTTCAGTCTCGAGAACCCGACCGGCAGGCGGTTCCTGTCGCGGGCCCGGACGTTCGACGCGGCCGAGCAGGAGGCGTTGGCGGCGTTCCCGCCGCGTACGGGAGCGGACCTGGAGGAGTAGGCGCGGGGGCCGGTCCTGGTGCCGCAGTTGGTGATTCGCGCAGATGAGACGGGGTCCGGCGGTAGCATCGGGACATGGATACCGACCGTCCGGCACCCGTTGATCCCCTCGACGCCGAGGTCGAGTTCCTCACGCCCGGGCTGCGCTCGGATCTGCTCGAGCGGTGGAACGAACCGCGGCGTCGCTACCACAACGAGACGCACCTGCGCGCGGTGCTGCGTGCGGTCGACGCCCTGGAGTCGGACGGCGAGGCGTTCGACGGGACCGCCGTCCGGCTGGCCGCGTGGTTCCACACCGCGGTGTTCGACCCCACGGAGTCGGAGAACAACGACAAGTCGGCGGCGTTCACCGAGAAGGCGCTCGACCCGGCCGCCCCCGTCGGCGAGGTGGCGCGCCTCGTGCGGCTCATGGGCGGGCACCGGGTCGATGCCGGGGACCTCAACGGCGCGGTCCTGTCCGATGCCGATCTCGCGGTCCTGGGGGCCGACCCGGAGACGTACGACACCTACACGCAGGACGTCCGCCACGAGTTCGCGCACGTGCCGGGCGAGCGGTTCGTGGCCGGGCGGATCGCGTCGCTGGAGGCGCTACTCGAGCGGAGATCGGTCTTCCTCACGCGGGCCGGCCGCGACGCGTGGGAGAAGCAGGCGCACGCCAACCTCAACCGCGAACTCGGACTGCTCAGGGCCGGCGCGTCGGCGTAGTCGCCGGTCCCCCGCGCCCCCGCCGGGCCCCGCCCGCAGCCGTCGGGAA
>NZ_JAALEF010000511.1:0-4478 GCF_014145245.1 Dietzia sp. B44
ATCCGCACCATCATCCGCTGCGACCCCGACAGGCTCACCGAGCGCCAGTGGCGGCGGTTCGACGAGGCCCTGGCCGCCGACCCCCGACACGAGGAACTGTTCATCGCCTGGCAGATCGCCCACGAACTCCGACAGGCCTACCACCACAAAGACCTGCCTGCCGGGCGCAGCGCTGCGGAGAAGGTACTCGCGACCTTGCCATCCTGCCCGATCCCGGAAATCGCCCGACTAGGACGAACGCTCCGCAAGTGGAAGGCCGCCTTCCTCGCGTACTGGACCACCGGCCGCTCCAACAACGGAGGAACCGAAGCGATCAATGGCCTCATCGAACTCCACCGGCGCCTGGCCCGCGGCTACCGCAACCGCGACAACTATCGCCTGCGGATGCTCCTCATCGCCGGCGGGCTACGGACCTGACCCCACGCTCAGATGCGAAGAGCCCGTATTCGGCGAACGCGGCGACGATTCCGGTCACAGTCACCACAAAGGTGACGACAAGTAGAACCATCGCCGCGACCGAGCCTGCCGGCCCGATCGAGTTGATGAGGTTGAAACTCAGCGAGTCCACAAGGCCAAGTCCCCATCCGATCGGGCCGCACACGATGAGGGCCGCTGTCACCCGAGAGAGTCCGGGCTCGGTTCCGCGGGTGGCGCCCCACACGCCGACGGCGGCGAAGACCACGAGTAGGACGCCGCCGCCGATGAGGAAGTCGAGATCACCGAAAGGGCCGTACTGGAACTCAGCGGGAGGTGGAGGAGACCCGATCATGTCCACAATCGACACGATCGACACCAGCACGAGGAGAGCCGCCGCGGCGAGCATGACCACCGCGGTAGGGCGGCCGGTGCGCCGCAGCCACGGCCGGGATGCCTCATCGTTGGTGCTCATTCGGTCAACGTATCGATTCAGCGTCGCCTAGCTCGCAGCAAGCGCCCGTCGTGAGGGTCCTCTCGTGGGTGTGGCGCAGTCTCCCGCTGTGAGGCTCGGGCCACCGACTACCTCTCCGATACCGGAGTAGCAAAGTGCTGGACATAGAGATGCGCCTCTGGGAGGCCCTGGTACGCAGCCGTCCGCACGCAGACGCCCACCCTGGTGAAGTCCGGGTTGACGATGTTCTCCCTGTGACCGGGACTCTGCATCCAGCTGTCGACCGGATCGGGTCCGCCCGCGGTTGAGTAAAAGAGGTTCTCTGCAGCCGTGGAATAGTCGACGCCAGCCTCGCGGATAAACATGAACGGATCGCCACTGCCATCAGGCGCATGGTGCCCCCAGTAGTCCCTCGCGATCATGTCGTCCGCTTTCGCGCAGGCGCTTTCTCGGAGCTTCTCGCTGGCATCCAGAGTCGGAATGCCGTTCTCGCCCCGCTTCACGTTCGTCTGCTCTTCCACCGGCGACGGATCTGCCGGGGGTTCGACTTCAGCCTGACTCCACGAGTCAACCGACGGGAGTTCCCGGTTCACCGCAGCGTCCCACTCTGCACAGCCGCTCCCCAACATCGAGGCCACCAGAAGTGGCGATGCGGCCGCGACCCTCGAGACTGTCCGATTGCTCATCCTGATCACCCGGTCCGAATGTACCGACGGTGGCCAATGCACGACGACCTGGTCGAGCGAGTCCTCACCGCGAACGCCCCAGAGGGCCAGAGTAGATACCGGAGAGAGGGCGTCGTCAGGGTCAGGAAAACAGCCAGCCAGACGGCGGACCCGGCGAGTTCCCGTCGCGATGTGTCGGGGTGGATCCACGGGACTCGCAACGTCTGTAAGAACGCCAACCCGCCGAAGCAGCGTAGACCGTGGTGGCGGCGACCCAACCCCAGGTGGTCGCCGCTGCCACCGGCAGTAGCCCCCGGGCCGCGACCACTACGAACCACACGACCAGGAACGGACAGGAGGAGTCTTCGTCGGTCCGTGTTGCGGGTGCCGGCTGTGATTCCGCCTGATCGGCGAAGTCGGAGGCGAACAGCCCATCTGGCTGCTCGAGCATCTACCACCGGGCTTCGTAGCCCTTCGGGGTCCGCAAACTACCGACCAACATCACGGCTCCGGGATCGAATGCACGGGACCGCAGGCCCCCAAGTGCCCAGAAGCGGTCCTCGGTGTCAGCGGTCCTCGGCGTTGGCGGTCCGCTCCGGTACCGAGTCGGGGGCAGTCCATGCCATCAGGGCGGCCACGCGCCGCTCCAACGCCGCGATCCGCTCCCGGCTCAGCCATAACCTGAAGTTGCAATCATTACGCACATCTTGCAATTGCGTTGTAGTGCGAACATTTAGCTGGTGTCGCGGTAGAGCGGTTCACGCCTGCGCGGGGTCGCGGCGTATCGTAGGTGGAGCACAGAATTTGCGGATGCTGTGAATCCAGGTGCACTCGTTTGGGTTTTGGGATCTGGCGCTTTGCTGCGATTTTGCAGAACTCCGATCAGAATGGATTTCCCCTGTGAGCCTCGAGTTTCCTCCGCGCCTGTTCCGTGACCCCGCTGTTCAGATCGCCATCGCTCTCGGTGCCGCTGCGATGGGTGCGGGCTTGGCCATCGGCCCCTCCGGTTCTCTCGGGCCGGGAGGAGGCAGCACCCTGCCGACTACAACGACCATGACCGCGCCCCCGACGACGACCGCACCGACGACACCGACGACGACCACGTCCACAACCACGGCGACGACTGTCCCGACGATTCCGACAACTTCGACCACTCCCGTGAACCCGGCAAGCAACTTCACGGTCACGGCAACTGGCACCCCCGGAGTAGTCGTATTGAAGGTGACCGGCATCGCGCCGGATACGTCACTTGTAGAGCTCAACTACGGGGGCGAAAGCGTTGGCTACGTGTACACAGAGGAAGGCCCTTACGCGTTCTCCAGCTACGGGTCCTTTGGTATCACGACTCCGACGGTAGAGGTCGAGATCGTCTACATAAGTTGCACCAGGAACTGGGAAGAATGCGACCCTGACGATGGGCAGAACTTCCCTGTCACGGTTGGGGTCGATTACAACTAGCGACGATTCTGCGCGTGCATCCAAAGTAGGCATTTCTAAAGGAACTGGCGCGTCTCGGGCGACTAACACACCACACCCAGGCATCAGAGTTTCATTCCGCCCGAACCATCGTGCACGACGTCGGCTCTGCTTCCGAGGCCCCGGTCGTCAGCTCGGCGGTCGGGATCGCCCCCGGTAAGCCGGAGTTCGACTACAACTCGACACTCATCGCGTGCTGCTGTTCGTCGAATCGCGCCGCCAAGTGGCCGAGGTCCTCACCCGATACTCTCAGGTAATGCGTGTGTCGCCGGATGGATCCTTCCATGGGCTGCGTGAGTCGCACCTGTGCCGTGCGGCGTGTCGGGTACCCGCGGACCCGGGCCCATTCGATCGCCGCTATGTCGCGCTCCACCCGGTCATCGATTATCGGCCCTACATCTCCGCATCCCCTGACGTGTTCCCCCCTGGCCATCCGGGATACAACCAGGGCGTCGCGGCTGACCTGCAGATCCCGCAGGTGCTGCGGGATGAGATCGAAGACTGGATCGGCCAGTTCAAGGCATACTTCCATCACCTCGGTGACAGGCCGGTTGATCAGCCCGTGTGGTCGGACGGATTCGACGAGATGGCCTGGCTCGACCGCGGCCACGCACTGGCCGAGCGCCTCGGGGATCAGTACCCGGAGCACTTCGTGTTCTGCTGCGCGGAGAAGTACGTGGTGTGCGAGCTCGCTGCGGATCAGCTGGATTACGTGTGCGCCCTGACCGGGCAGATCACGCGCGAAGATGGCTGGCGGATGCCCGGCAATGAACCCGATCCGGATGTGCCGGCCGAGCTCAAGCTCATGCCGGAGTACGGGGTCGAGTGGGGCCTTTGGGACGGGTGGCTGCCGTACCACCAGCCCCCTCGGCTCCGCGCGGGCCCGGGTCCCGGGGGTTTTGCGACCCCGCGCAGCCTCGGTCTTACCTCGCAGCTGGAGGACCGACTCCGACGCTGGAACGAGGACTGGCACCGCGGCTTCCTCGACTACGGGCTAGATGGAAATGGGACCAGCGCCGATCTCGGCCTGCCGAATGGAGGTCTCGCCCTGCCGGAATGGGCCGACGATGTGGACCCGGCGGCCTGGTATCGCGAGGGCCACGCGATCGCCTCAAGCCTTGCCGATCAGCTCCCGGGCGTGAAGGTGCGACTCAGGGCGATACGATACGTGTGCGCTCCACGCTTGCTCGACCTCACGCAGATCTTCGGCGACGAGGAGTTCTTCACACCGCCAGCGAGACGGTTTCCCGAGACTCCAGAAACCACTATCGGCCAATGAAGCCGCCGCGCGCCAGGGCCGGCACCCGTAGTTGCGCAGAACTGCTGCTTGTTGGGACGAACGCGAGGCCCGCGCGTTGTCCAATCGGCCTTGTCTGTGTTTCCCCGAGAGGCTTTCGGAAGCTGAAGCAGAGCACCAGGGCACGAGCAGCGAGCGGAGACCTTCGCCTAGGAGCGTGGGTCAGTAACAC
>NZ_JAALEF010000511.1:4488-14368 GCF_014145245.1 Dietzia sp. B44
ATTTACGTAGTGAGTGCGACGCGCTTGACCCTGCCCAGTACGACAGGCTTGCCCGGCACGTATGCGAGACATGCCCGACCGCTCCCGAGAGTTGGACAGACCGTGTCTGGATGTGTCGCGTTAGGGGATCGTCAAATGCGACACCAGGCTGACGGCCCATGGTGACATGGGGGAGTTGCCACACTCCCCAGTGCCCTTCGCGGCCGTTCGGCTTTGGGTGTTCAGGTTGGCCCATCCCTGTTGCCGTCGGGCGCGGGACGTTTGCTCTCTGCGTCGGTCGCCGCCACCCAGACTCTGTACTCTTCGCCCTCCGCGAGAACGCGAGTGGCACGGGCGTCCGGGTCTCCCGGGCTGAGCGCGACAGTGTCGCCGTCGACGGAGTCGACGACGGCATCAAGGAACGCTGCGACTTGGCCAAGGTGGTGTTCTTCTCCGTCCAACTCGATGTTGAGTCTCTGCGTAACCGCGACATTGATACGTGACCCCGCAGTGAGCGTGGGGCGATCGGTGGCATCGATGGTGAATTCAAACGGTGACCAGGTGGTGCTAGCCGCTTGGCCTTGCAGGAGGGTTGCTGCTTCGAAGACATGTCGGAGTTCTCCCGCGGAGAGGGCGCTCGGGATGCGAAGCAGATCCGTGGAGTGCTGCTGGATTACGTTCAACGCTCGTACGAGCCGCGCCGTTAGATGGAGATTCGAATTTCGGTCGTGAGGGTAAGGAACAGTCCAGCTATAACGGCGCGGTCCGTGGCTGGGACTCAGTCCGATTGACACTCCGCGATCGACCGCATCCATGAATGAAACGGCATCGATGAGGTCGCCTGGCAATTGGCTATAGGCGTCCCAGTTCATACGGAAGTCTGCTTCGACTTCGATAGGCTCGAAGCGGGTCCTAAGTGCAAGCTCCACCTTGTCGGTCCGGTCAGCCCATACGGTTCGCTGGCCGCCGCGCACCCCTGACGTGAAGCTCTTCCGCTCCAACCGCAGTTCGGCGACGACATCACCTGTAGCGTCTCGGACTCCAACGGTGATGCTAGATGCGGGTTCCGGACCGCCCGCTTCGGCCGTGATGGCGGTGAAGTGGATCTCAGCACTGTCAATAGTGCCGCCGAGCCCGCCGGGGAGGTTGAGTTCTGCGGACGCAGCAGACGAGGGGATCGTGAGATCGGTTCCGAAATCGAGAAACTGCTCGAAGCTCTCGGCGAGTGCCGGGTCGCCGGTTACGTCGACCTGCACGGTAGTGGTTATCGGACGCTCGCTGAGGGCGGCAGCGAACTTTGCATACACCTTGATGTGGAGCCACATGGGGCCGTGTTGCTCGGCTGCGACAGCAACCAGCCAGGGCTCATCTACTTGGTGCGGGGGGCAATCGGATGTTCCGAAGTGGTACCGGTAGTGAGGGTCATTGTTTGCTGCACGTTGCAAGATCCTGATTCGGTCGCCGACGTCGGCAGGTTGCAAACGAGTCCCGCTACCAAGGGTCGTGTCACCGCGAATGATGGCGGTGAGATCGGCGAGTTGATCAGCGAGACGGTCCTTGCCCCCCTTGAGGTAATAATCGATGAGCTCTGGGTGGCGTGCCGCGAAAATGTCGAGCCGTGTCAGGCCCATCCATGACCACGTCGGGATGCCCAGAGATTTGACCTCCTCTTCGATTCGAGCGCGGTATCCGGGGCTTGAATCGCGGGGGATCACAAGGTGCCACTCGGTGATCGCCCATCCCTCTTGCCTTGACGTTTCGGCGACCGCCCTGAGCGACTTCCTCACTTGTCGGAACTCTGCGTTGGCAAACTTCAGGGGGAAGTTCTTGACTTGAAACACCTTGCGCTGGCTGTCGCCGTCGGGAACAAAGACATCGATGCCGCCGTCCGGGCCAGGTGTGAACTTCTGACCCAGCGGGTGGTCGGCGCACACCAGCATCGCGACGGTGTGTTCGAACTCGCCGCTGTCGAGGCGAGACCAGGGGACGCGTTCAGTGGACATGGATTCGCCAAGTACTCATCAAGACTTCATCGCGCGAGGGCACCGATCCAGTATCCCAATCGACTACGACGCAGGTTGACGAACAGATGCCGCGACGGGGGAGAGGGCGAAAGTTCGCTCGCTGCGCAGCCTCGACGGTGCGGCTTGTCATAAGACCTGGTTGCCGGTGCCGACTCGAGAGCCCGTCCAGCCGGCTGTGGCGGAACGTCATTGCCAGCCCCAGGTATGTGTCAGCGGCCAGTGTCAGCGGCCAGGGTCAGCGGCCAGTGTCAGCGGCCCGCGTTACCGCTCTAGTCGGCGTACTGCGATCGCTTTAACAGCCAAAGAATGGAATTGTGAGCTCTGATTGAACGCGGCTGGCACGCGCTATTTGTTGGTTGTCGCCACCGTGGCTCATCTGGCGCTGATGGACGTCGGTTCGAACGTTATCGGCAGCTTCTTGTAGCCCCTCACGGGCCCTGAGAGGAGGCGCTCGGCGCCGTCGGCAAGTGCAAAGTCGGGTACGTAGGACAGGAGTTCCTCGTAGGCGACTCGGCACTCGAGCCTGGCCAGCGCGGCACCGAGACAGAAGTGGGGGCCGTGACCGAAGGCGAGACCGCGCTCGGTTTTCCGGTCGAGAATGAATGACTCCGGGTCAGCGTACTCCCTCTCGTCACGGTTCGCCGACCCGTAGAGCAGCATCACCTTGCTGCCAGCTCGCATGGTTTCACCGTGCAGTTCGACATCTTCGGTCACGGTCCGGGCGAGGCCTTGGACGGGGGACTCAAGGCGGAGAAATTCCTCGACAGCTGCAGGGAGCAGGCTGTGTTCCGCGGCGATCGTTCGCAGCGTTTCGGGGCGTTCACTCAGGATCTGGGCGGTGTTCGAGATGAGGTTCGTCGTGGTTTCGTTGCCGGCGATGAGAAGCATGAAGCAGAAGCCGAGGAGTTCCTCTTCGGTGAGCGTCTCGCCGTCGACCTCGGCGTCCAGGAGGGCGGACATGAGGTCGTCCTTGCGGTTGGCGCGGCGTGCGGCGAGCATCGGCGTGAAGTAACCGTAGAGCCCCAGGGCCGCGTTCGTCGCATCCTCGACGGAGGCCGGATCGTTGGGATTGACCTGCACGAGACGGTCGGACCAATCCCGGAACTGCTGCCGGTCCTCGTTCGGGATGCCGAGCATGTCCGCGATGACAATCGTGGGCAGGGGGCCGGCGTACTCGTGGACGAAGTCGACCTCACCTCGCTCGATGAAAGCCCCCAGGAGTCCCCGCGCGGTAGCCCGGATGCTGCCCTCCATTTCGGCGATCCGCCTGGGAGTGAAGGCCCGGGACACGAGCTTTCGCAGAGCGGAGTGCCGTGGGGGGTCCATCATGATCATCATCGGCATCAGGTCGCCCATGCCTGCCGCGAGGTCCTGGCCGACGACGATCCCCTTCGCAGAGGAGAAGCGCCGGTGGTCCTGCGTGGCAGCCCAGATGTCGTCGAACCGGGATAGTGCCCAGAATTCTTGTTCCTTGTTCCAGTAGACCGGCGACTCCTCGCGCAGCACCTGATAAATCGGATACGGGTCTGCCTGGACGGCGGGGTCGTACGGGTTGTAGAGCTCTGACACTTGGGGCCTCCGGTCTGGACGGGCCACTTGGGACGGTAGGATACTTTCGTCCCACTGTACACCCGGTTTGCCTGCCAGAATTGAGGCGAGGGGTTCCCCACTGCGAGGAGGCGTGAAATCGACCAGCAGCTGTACCTAGACGCCACCTTGTCGGCCTTCTTGCGCCATGGGGTCAGCCGGACGCGGATGACCGACATCGCGGCTGTGGCGCGGGTGTCGAGGACAACGGCGTACCGGATTCTTGGTTCAGTCGATCGCGCGGCGACGAGCCTTCTGCAACGCGAGATCGAGCGCCTGCTGAGCGAGGTGATTCGCGGGCTCGACAGTGCGACTGACGCACCCGATGTGCTTTCCGTTTGCGCGCGGGCCCTGGAGCGGGTGGAGCAGCACCCCTTGTTCCGTAAGGTCCGCACGGACGAGCCGGGAATCATCGGCGAAGCCCTCGTGCTTCAGACTGCGCCGATCATCGACACCATTACCAGCGCGCTCGCGCCCTCTTTTCGAAAGCTCGCGGATGACGGCGTGCTAGCGGTGGACGACCACGAGAACGTCATCGACAGGCTGGTGCGACTGGGGATCACATGCGTCCTGTCCCCGCCTCGCGGTGGATACCAGTCATTGCTGGGCGACATCCTCCGCGGTAATGCCGGGTAGGTGTGCGACTCGCTGCTTTCCTGGGTGCCGCGCCGGGGGAGTTCATCGCGGTCGTGCTGGTCGAGAAGGTAAGGGCCGCCGACCTCGACCACGGTGCCCTCCACCGTTGCCTTGATGCCTACAGCTGGATATGAAGAGAAGTCTGTCGCCTTCAGCGCGGCCAGGGTTGCTCATCCTGGCGGGCAAGTCGACTCAGTAGAAGAATCTGTTGGAAGCTTGGCGGAGTTACTGGCGGCGAAGCTGCCGCGTGGTCTGAGCGGGTAGTGCGGTGGCGCATCTGTTGTTGTCGACTGCCGAGCAGAATGACGCTCGTGAGCGAGAGCTGGCGGGGGAGTCGCGACCGGATGCTCGTATGGAGGCCGTCCGCGCCGAACCCGGCCGTGCGCACCAGAAACTGCGGTTCTTGATGACCTTGGGCAGATTCTCCATGCAGTCTGAATCTGGATCGGCTACTTATCCGCCGCCACTGCCCGGTGAGCCGGTGCTTTTGAGCTGGCCATGGTTTTGTGGTCGCGTGAGCCAGCAGCGCCCGGGGCAAGGAACGCTAGCAAGACTGCGGCGCCGGCGGTAAGGATTGCCAACGTAAGCGTGGCCTGACTGCTGCCGTTCACAAATGCTTCTTTGGCGGAGTCGACCAATGGTTGCGCCATTGGTCCGGCTTGTGCGGCGACCTCTAGTGCGGCGGCCAGAGAATCGGCGACCGGACCACGGGCAGGTTCGGGCAGCTGGGGAAGGGTGGGTTGAATGTGGCGGGTGTATCCGGCGGCCAGCACACTGCCGGCTACCGCGATCCCCATCGCAGCGCCGATCTCGCGGGCCGCATCGTTGACTGCGGCGGCGACCCCGTGTTTGCTCTCCGGAGTTTCGGCGATGATGGCGTAGGTCGCCGGGGCTGTGCATAGTCCAAGTCCTGCGCTCATGATCACCAGCGGCCAAAGCAGGTCGAGGTAACGTGCATCGACGGTCAGCCTGCTCACCAGCATCAGACCAACTGCGATGGTCACCAGGCCAGCGACGGTCATCACTCGCAGCCCAAATCGCTGTGACAGTCGGGGGGCGATCACCGAGATCACGATCAGGGGGACCGTCATCGGCACCAACCCCAACGCCGAGGCCAGCGGTCCATATCCCAGGATCAGTTGCAGGTACTGCACCAGGAGTAGGAATACCCCGAAAGTGACCAAGAATTGGATGGCCACCGACAACGAGCCGGCGCTGAAGCCGCGCTTGGCGAACAACCGAACATCCAACAAGGGGGCCGAGGATCGCAGCTCAATCAGGATAAAAAAGGCTGTCGCCAACATGCCGGCCCCGGCGCTGGCGAGAACGATCGGGTCGGCCCAACCCCGCGCTGGAAACTCGATCGTGGCGAATACGATTCCCGCAACCGCGACTGCAGCTGCCGCCGCGCCCACCCAGTCCACGGGAGGGTGATCATGCTGGCTGGACTCAGCGATCGTGCATGCCAGCGCGGCCAGTAGGGCTCCCGCTGCGGTCAGTCCAACAAATACCGACACCCACGACCAGCGCTCAAGCAACACCCCGGCGCCGAGGATGCCTAACACTGCTCCGGAGCCGGCGACTCCAGCCCACACACCTACTGCTCGGCCGCGATGAACGGCGGCAAAACCAGCAGTCAGAATCGAGAGCGTCGAGGGCATTACCAGCGCAGCGCCCGCCCCGGCAATCGCTCGCGCAGCGATCAACCACGCCGGGTCAGACAGCAGCAGGGGAAGTGCGGACGCCAAGGTGAATATCACCAGACCTATTACGAGAACCGCCCGTCTGCCGTAGCGGTCACCGATCGCTCCAGCGGGCAGGACCAGGCACGCCAGTACCAGCGTGTAGCCATCGACGATCCAGGTCAGCTGGGCTTGCGTCGCTCCAGTCTCTACCGCAATCTGCGGTAATGCCGAATACAGCGCGGCCATGGCCGCGACCACCAACGCCACGGCCAGGCACGACACCGTGAGCATCCACCATTCAGCTCGGGTCCACCGGGATGACTCGGTGATGGTCTGTTGCGGTGAGTTCATCGCCGGCCCCTTGCTGTGAGATGGTCGGTCTTGTTTCGAGACAAGTAGTATCACAGTATCCGGCTGGCTGGACAGGTTAGCTTGGACGAGAAGTGACCGTCGGCCGAAGGGGGAGAGCGTGAACGACTGGAGTGCTGATCGGCCCGCTACGGACGACGATCAGCTCGATCCGCGACTGCTGCGCTCACGAAAACGATTGCTCGACGCTGCTACGCATCTTCTGAGCACTGGCGGTGTAGAGGCGGTTACCGTCGAGGCGGTCACTCGAATGTCAAAGGTTGCGCGGGCCACGCTCTATCGGCATTTCGGCGGCACCGCCCAGTTGCTTGCAGCGTCCTTCGAGCGGCTGTTGCCTCGCGTCGAGGTCTCTACCGCCAGTGGGTCGGTACGCGACCAACTCATCGCGCTTCTCACGGCCCAAGCTGACCTGATTGACCAGGCGCCGCTGAACATTACAACTCTGGCTTGGCTGTCAATCGGATCAGTCGGCGGCAGCGATCCTGCCGATTCGGCCGCGATCACCTCACTGCGCAGTCGAGTCATCGAGGAATACCGGCAGCCCTTTGACCGCATCCTCACACAGCCTGACGTTCGAGCACAGCTCGGCAACGTCGACACCACCTTCGCGATCGTTCAACTCCTGGGTCCCGTCGTGTTCGCTCGCCTTACTGGGCTCTGCACCGTCGACCACGACGGATGCGTGCAACTCGTTGATGATTTTCTTGCTGCCCGCAAGCAGGGAGGCGAACCCATCCCGGCCGAATCCAGCCACGGCCTGAACCGCCCTGGCGCCGGCGGATCTCGCTAAATCGGGGCTTCTTCTTGTCGGATGGGTGTGACCGCTCGATCGCCGAGGTCGCTGGGGAGGTGGCGAGGCAACCCTAGAGCCCGGTCGTTTCGGTGCGTGCTGCGGCGAGCCATCCGCTGCAGTCTGAGTGCGGCCGGAACTTCTACCGTCCAGTTTTGACTTCCCGATTAGTCAGGCTGCTGCAAGCGATCGCGAAGCTGACTCCAGAGCTTCAGCCAGTTGAAGCTCGAGCGTGGGCAGGAGGCTAACCGCCGAAGCCACACGTTCCAGCCGAGTACGCACATCGACCTCGTGCTCGATCCCGGCTCGGCCGGCCTCCGTCCATGTCTGTGCACAGTGTCTGGCGACTACGGCGAGATCTTCGGTCGCGAGGTCACCGGTCAAACGTGCCACGTCCGCGCAGCCGTCAGCGAGCAGCTTTCGGAACAGGCCACCTCCGGTGCCGGCCTTCTCGATGAAAGCGCTCAAGCTGAATAAGAGGATCTCGAGTTCGTCAGCCGGTAGATGGGACCAAGTCCGGACATCAGCGGCGAGCTGGGCGACCGCTGCTAAGCCTTCGGAACCGCTCACCGCGGTCGTGAGATCGACGACTCCGGGCGGAGTTGGGTGGCGCATGTTCGCTGCCGATTGACGGAAAGCCGCTGCGGCAACCTGCGCAAGGTCTGGTAACTCATGCGGCCAGGCGATGCGGTACGTGGTGTGACGTGTCGGTTGTGGGAATGACATCGACGACCGTGCTCGAGCGAGAGCGTCGAACGAAACCTTTTGGACCTCGGCACGGTCGTTGTCAACAACGAAGGCGATCCTCTCCGCCTCGTCGTAACCAATTACCACGATATCGTGGCGACTCATTTGGAGCCGAACCCGCAGGTAGGGCAACTCTGCAATGTCGCCCCATATCAGGGCTGGCCTTCCGGCATCGATCTCCTGGCTGATCCACGACCATCCTTCTCGGGGATCGTCGGTCGTGAGCACTTGGACCTGTGCGCCCAGTCGATGGGGGAGATCTACTTCGAAATCGGAGTCTCTCCCTACCAGATAAAGCGGTGGGAAGAGGTCGCTCGAGTGCAAGTAGGACAGGCCAAGTGACCCCCCGAGGGTGAAGACGAGACCTTCCTCGGGCGGTTCTTCCCAGCCGAGGCCTTGCCAGTGCAGGAGGTCTCGCATCGCGGCTGAGCCGCAGTGCCCCCCGACCCGGTGTGGATAGTTCTCGATGAGCGTCTGGCGAGTCATCAGAGTTCCTTTCTGAACGGCGGGCGGGTACGAACCGGGCTCTTGCTGCGCCAGTGGGATGTCAGCGCCGTTCGTCGAGGCTCCGCCGCTGACCGTGCGAGTCTCGCTCGGGACTGGCTTACCCATTGCGCAAGGAATCGGGAGAACCCGTATGGGCGAAATCGGTCCGGACGAAAGGACGCTGCTGTGTGATGACCTGTTTGCTGAGCATGAAATCACGGGGACGATTGATGCAGTCTGCAGCAAGGAGTTCGCCATCACGGAGGTAGAAGCAGCTGAAGTCGCGGTCCCGGGTGGGGTCACCGCTGAGGACGACTTCGTCGTAACCGGTGTTGAGACCGGCGATCTGCAGCTTGAGATCGTATTGATCTGACCAGAACCAGGGAAGCGCCTCGATCTTCCTAGATTTTCCGCAGACGGTCGAGGCGGCGACCTTGGCCTGCTCCCCCGCACTCGACACGGACTCCATGCGTATACGGCAGCCGTAACGGGCGATGTCATGGCTTGTGCAATCTCCGGCGGCCACGATGTCGGGGTCCTCGGTCCGGGCATGGTCGTCGATCACGATGCCGTTGTCGACCACGAGACCCGCAGCGTCGGCGAGTTCTGTTCTCGGTTCAACACCGATGCCCACGATGACCAGATCAGCCGGGATCGACTCGCCAGTGGACAGGAGGACCTCGCGGACGCAGTCGTCTCCGACTAATGCTGCGACTTTGGCGCCCGTTCGGATATCGATGCCCTCCTCTCGGTGGATCCGCTCGAAGAACGTCGAGACGTCGGGAGCAGTGACCCGCTCGAGGACGCGAGTGGTCGCCTCGAGCACGGTGACTTCCAGGCCCAGTGCCCGTAGTGAGGCGGCCGTCTCAAGTCCGATGTAGCCGCCCCCGACGATCACCACCCGCCGCCCGGGGGCGGCGGACGTGCGGATCAACTCGACGTCTGCGGCGGTACGAAGGTAATGGACCCCGGCGAGCTCGGCCCCAGGAACGCGGAGCTGACGAGGGCGGGCTCCCGTGCACAGCGCGAGCTTGTCGTATGTCAGTGTGTCGCCGGTGCTCATAACGATGTGCCCAGCCGAGCGGTCGATCGCCTCCACGTGCGCGTTGAGAAGCTGGATTCGCTGCTTGGAGTAGAAGTCCGAACTGCGGATGGTGATCTCGTCGAGGGTGGTTTTCCCGGCGAGATACGCCTTCGACAGTGGCGGGCGCTGGTAGGGCACCGTGGGCTCCTCGCCGATGAGGACGATCTCACCGCTCCACCCGTCCTGCCGTAGGCTCGCCGCGAGTTGGGCTCCGGCATGGCTGGCCCCCACGACAAGGGCCCGCTGCGGCATTATGTTCCAGCCTTGGGGGTGAGTTGGACCATCATCTTGCTGATCCCCCGGACGAAGTTGGACTGCACGTACTCCGGCTCACCGACGACATCGATCCTCTCGAAGCGTGGGAGCAGCTCCTCCCAGAGGATCCGCAGCTGCATTTCGGCCAGTCGGTTGCCCATGCACCGGTGTACGCCGAACCCGAAGGAGATGTGGTTGCGGACGTTGGCCCGGTCGATGATGAAGTCATCGGGCCGCT
>NZ_JAALEF010000511.1:14447-14955 GCF_014145245.1 Dietzia sp. B44
GCTCGGCCAATCGGTTGCCCATGCACCGATGGACGCCGAACCCGAAAGCGATGTGGTTGCGGGCGTTGGGCCGGTCGATGATCAACTCGTCCGGCCGCTCGAACACGGACTCGTCCCGGTTGCCCGAGGCGTACCACATGACCACCTTGTCACCCTTACGGATGAACTGACCGTTCAAGATAGTGTCAGTCTTGGCGATTCGGCGCATGTAGGCCAGCGGCGTTTGCCACCGGATTATCTCGGAGACCATGTTGGGGATCAGGTCAGGGTTGGACTTGAGCTTTTCGAACTGGTCTGGGAACCGGTTCAGCGCCAGAACGCCACCACTCATCGAGTTCCGGGTCGTGTCGTTCCCTCCGACGATCAACAGCACAAAGTTGCCCATGAATTCCATCGGGCGGTCGATCAGATCCTTGGTGTTCTCGTTGCTCTGCAGCATGGTGACCAGGTCGAAACCGGGTTCCTCCCCCTCTGCTAACCGAGCCTTCTTGTCGTACCACAGAGAACT